>JAZNDG010000046.1:0-11230 GCA_045587985.1 Eubacteriales bacterium
CACAGAACGACATGGCTACGATCCGACTTGGCAGAGCAGGCGGACGAGAACCAAAAGAAGCGTGGCGGGAAGGAAAAGGCAAAAATGTCCTTTTTCACGGCCTTCCGCCTTTCCGCAAGGAACCTGATTTCTAAAAAGAAAAGAACCGCCATGGTCGGCTTTGCCGGCTCGATCGGTATTATCGGCATTGCCATGGTGCTGGCCCTCTCGGCGGGTATCCGTGGGTATGTGGCCTCCATGCAGGACGATATGCTCTCGGGCAACCCCATCACCATTACAAAGACCACCTATGACCTGACAGCGCTCACCGGAATGATGACGCCCGAAAACAAGGCAGAGATCATCCGCCAGCCGAACCGCGTGTATGTCAATTCGCTGATCGAATACCTGGCCGAAACCGCCGAGAAGGTGGATAGCCTGATGATCCGCAACGATCTGACGAGCGACTATCGGGACTACGTGCTTTCGATGCCGGAGGAATACCGCGCCGCCATCACGGTGGATTACGGTGCCAACCTTGAGCATTCGATCTACACCTCGCTTGACCGCATCGGCGGCACGCCTGAGGTGCATTCGGTGACCTCCCTGACCGCCATCTACACCGCCATGATCGCGGCGACCGAGTTCAAGCAGTTCGCCTCCTACGCGACCTCGCTTGGCAATCTGATGGCAGAGGCGCCCGCCAACAGCGACTATATTAACGAGCAGTATGACATCCTTGAGGGCGAGATCGCGGACGAGGCCGATGAGGTCATGCTGGTGGTGTCAAAGGATACCGAGCTTACCGACATCGTGCTTGCCAAGCTCGGCTATTATACCGAGGCCGAGTTTTTGAACCTTGTGCGGGATGTGACAGGGAGTGATAAATACGAAGCCGATCTTCGTAAACCTTCCTTTACGTATGACGAGCTGCTTGGAAAGACCCTGACCTTCTATCCGAACGATGCGATCTACACAAAGGGCAGCGGAACGGCGGGCACAGTGCTTGACGGGCTGATCTATGACTATTCGGCCACCGCCCCGGAGGGCGAGGTTGAGGGGAAGCTTGACCTTAAGGTCGTGGGCGTTCTGCAGCCGAAGGAGGAGATCTCCTTTGGGTGCCTTTCCTCCGGCCTCTACTATACGGCCGCCCTTTCGGAATACGCGCGCAGCGCAAACTACGATTCCGAGATCGCAAGAACCTTGCGACAGAGCGGTGGGGATGCCCTGATGGGCGGCGATGCCACCTATGAGATGCAGCTGCCGGGCGGCACTGCCTTCTCGGTGCCGATCAAGTTCGGTGTTTCCTTTGAATATACCTACCACGATCCCGAAACCGCAGAGCCGAAGGATGGCAATACCGGCTATGTGGGCGGCAACCTCCTTTCCACCATGGACATTGAGGATATGATGGGCATGATGGGTGGCGGGGAAGACGAAGAGGGCGGTGAGGGAAGTGAGGGCACCGAGGAAGAATCGCCCTTCTCCTTCCGCGATCCTTACGCGCTCGTCAACCTGACGCTGGCGGCAATGGGCGGCGCCGAGAACCCCGTGTCCTTTACCATCTACCCGACCGACTTTGAAAACAAGGATAAGGTGACCGAGTGGCTGGACGGCTGGAACGAGAAGGGGGATATCACCCTGCCGGACGGCAGAACCCTCACGTATGACGACCGTACGGACGTCACCTATACCGACACCCTCTCGCTTATTATCGCGGTGATCAACTCGATGATCGATGTGGTGTCCACCGCGCTGATCGTCTTTACCTCGGTGTCGCTGATCGTTTCCACCGTTATGATCGGCATTCTCACCTATGTGTCGGTGGTTGAGCGCATTAAGGAGATCGGCGTCATCCGCTCGCTCGGTGGGCGCAAGCGGGACGTCAGCCATCTCTTCAACGCAGAAACCTTTATCATCGGGCTTCTTGCGGGCCTTATCGGCGTTGCCGTTACAATGGTCCTTGCCGTCATCATTAACGTGGCGATCCGCATTTTTGCAGGGGTGTATGTGACGGCGTATCTGCCCTGGTACCAGGCTCTCATCCTCATCGCCCTCTCGGTGGGGCTGACGCTGATCTCGGGCCTCATCCCGGCATCGGCCGCGGCAAGGAAGGATCCTGTCAACGCCCTGCGTACCGAGTAAGAGCGGGCGTGGCATGCTCGGTGAGCCCACGCTTTATAAAAACGCGCCATCGGCGCGTTTTTATTTGCGCGCTTGCATTCCGGGTACGGGTATGCTATACTGTTTTTGAAGAAACGAAAAGGAGGCGGGATATGCAATACGAGAGGCTTTCGGCGGCGATGGCAGAGCGGATCGCCGAGGACCGGACGGCGGGGGCAAGCTCGCTTTATGCGGCAAGCGACCGGGGAGCCTTGCGCCGCCATGACACCGAGCGCGATAGGGCAAGCGTGCTGCGCGGGCCGTATGTGCGGGATGTCGATAAGATCCTAAACTGCCCCTTTTATAACCGCTATACCGATAAAACGCAGGTGTTTGCCTTCTACCGCAATGACGATCTTACAAGGCGGGGGCTGCATGTACAGCTTGTGTCCCGCATTGCGCGCACGCTGGGTGCGGCGCTCGGGCTGAACCTTGACCTTATCGAGGCGATCGCGCTGGGGCACGATATCGGGCACGCCCCCTTCGGCCACGCGGGGGAGCGGTACCTTGATGCGCTCCTTTTTGCGCATACCGGCCGCCACTTTGCACACAACGTGCATTCGGTGCGTGTGCTTGATACGATCTTCCCCTACAACATCACGCTGAATACGCTTGCGGGCATCGCAGGGCATAACGGCGAGTGCGAGGAAAATGAGTACCGCCCTCATCCGCTTTGCGGCTTTTCGGAATTTGACGAGAAGATCGAGGCGGCCTACTTGGATGCATCCGCCCTTCGGGCCCTCTACCCCTCCACGCTTGAGGGGTGCGTTGTGCGGATCTCGGATATCCTTGCCTATCTCGGCAAGGACCGCCAGGATGCCGCGCGCGCAGGGCTTCTCTCGGAGGAGAATTTTTCGCCCTCTTTCATCGGCCACCGCAATGCAGAGCTCCTCAATAACCTCATGGTCAATATCGTTGAGCACAGCTACGGTGAGAAGGTGCTCCGTATGGATGAAGCGCACTTTGCCGCCCTTGCCGCCGCCAAGACCGAGAACTACGAAAGGATCTATCTTGCGGACAGCGTGAAGGACAGCTTTGAGAGGACGGTTGCCCCGATGATGGAGGGGCTTTATCACCGCCTGCTTGACGATCTTTTGGCGGGGCGGGAGGAAAGCCCCATCTTCACCCACCATATCGCCTATGTGAAGAGCGCGCACTATGAGCGGCGTACCCCCTATGAGGATACCGAGCCGAACCAGCTGGTGGTTGACTATATCGCCTCGATGACAGACGGCTATTTTGTTGAGCTTTACCGCCATCTCCTCGGCAAGACCCCCTCGGCATGCGCCTACCGCGGTTATTTCGAATAAAAAATCCCCCGAGGAGATGCCTTCCATAAAGCGGGCTTTTGCCCGCCGCAAAACAAAAGGAGTACGGACGAGTTGTCCGTACTCCTTTTCCTATTTCTTGCCCCGCAGGGTATCGTGTGCTACACCGCAAGCCCCTCTCTTTCCAAGAAGGAGGAAAGAAAGAGGATGCGCCCCTCAAGGCGGCTAAGCTCGCTCCTTGCGCTCTCGCCGCCCGCGGCAAAGCCGGCAAAGGCGGCCGTCACCACGCCGAAGAGGCCGGAAAGAATACGCACGGCGGTGGCGGCATCAAGGGCGGCTCCCGGCAGGATCACCACCGAGGAAAAGAGCAGGGAGGATAAGATCACCGGGATCGGGCGGAGAAGGGCGCGCAAAAGCCCCTGTCCGCGCCGCTCTGCGCCTACCGCAAAGGGCTCGCTCCTTTCATTTCCGTAAAGCACAAGGGAGGGGGTGACGGCTCGCACAGAAAGGCGGCGTGCCCTTCTTTTAAGGCGCCCCTCTCCCCCCTTTTCCCCCTCGGCAAGAGAAAGGAGATAGGCGCGGCGCTCACAAAGCACGCGCTCGCTCTCGCTTTTGCAGAAAAGGGTGAAGTCGGCAAGGTGCCCCTCCCTCACAAGCGAGGAAAGGGTGCTTGCCCTCTCCCGTGCTTCAAGAAGGGCGGTATTCTGCCGCCATTCGGCACGCTTGCCCTCGGGGATAAAGAGCAGATACGCAAGGGTGGAGGTAAGGGCGGTATAGGCCGTCCGCAGGAGGAAAGCCTCCGAAAAGGGGTTCACAAGCTCAAGCACCACAAGGGGGAGCACGGCCGTTAAGACAAGGCAGATGATGAGCAGAATGACGCCCATATGCTCGCCAAGGGTGCGCCTTGCCCCCGCCTTTATCGACTGCTCGCGCTCCGAAAGGAGGGAAAAGGCATCACGGCTCATGCGTATCTACCCCTCTTTCCGCAAGGTAGAAGAAAAGTGCGCCGAGAAGCGAGGAGAGCGTGCCGATCAGGGCGATGTCGGCAATATCGGCGGCGATCCTTGCAAAGAGGGCGGTAAAGATAAAGACGGCCGCCCAGATCCCGTGGGCAGAGGGGGAGGAAAGAAAGCGGGCAAGTGCCTTTTTCAGCCCGCGCCGCAGGGGGACGGCGGTAAGAAGAAGGAGAAGGAGCGCGATGCCCGAGAGAAGCGGGCGGCCGCCCTCCCTTGCAAAGAGCGGAAAGCGCTCCAGGGTGGCAAGCGCCGGGGGGAGCACGCAAAGGACGTACCCAAGAAGGCGCAAAAGGATGCGTTTAGTCATGGCAGGCGCCGATCCGGTCGGCGATCTTGGCATAGACGGCCGCTACCCTGTCCTTTTCGTACTGCGGAAGATTGGCCGAAAGAAGCAGCGAGAAAAGAAGCTCGGCCTCTGTTGAAAGAACGGCGCGCAGCTCCTCGGCGGCGCTGTCCTTCTCCTTGACGAGGGCGGCCGCCTCCTCGGCGCGGGCCGCCGCATCGTGCGCGTCTGCCAAAAGCGCGCCGATCTCGTTTAAGAGAGCATCGATCCGCTCGCCCTCGGCGCTTTGCCGCGCCGTGATCTCATCAAGCGCACGGTGCCCCTTTCCGAGCAGGTTCGAGAGGGCGTCAAGGAGTGAGGGGATCAGGCGCTTTTTAAAAACGAATGAAAGAAAGACGGTGAGCAAAAAGGTCGCACCTGCGAGGATCGTGGCCGCGTTCTCACGGAGGACATCGGCAATATCGGCGCTCACCGCGTGCGCCTTCGGTGCTTCAAGCGGGGCGGTAACGGCCGCCTCACCGCCGGTGGGCATATCGGCCTCGGCGGCACTTGCGGTGATGGGAAAGAGAAAGAGAAGCGCGGCAAAAAGCAGGATTCCCGCGCGCCCCAAAAGGGAAGATTTTTTCATCATATACCTCCAAAGGTGATTGGTTTTCGCATGATGGCCGCATCCAGGAAAAGAAGGCGCTCCTCGGCCGCCGAAAGACGCTCCGAGAGGGTAAGGAGCAGCTCGGCGATCCTTGGGAGCAGGGCCTCTGCCCCGGATGCAACCGAAAGAAGCGTGCCCCCCTCCCCGATCCTCCCAAGCGGCTCGCAGGTGTAGCGGCGGTGGGAGGCGAGGGCGTATGCCGAAAGGGGGGTGCTTTCCCCGATCGCATCGGTGGGGATCTCGGCCCTTCGGTCGATGATCGGGTAATGGCGTCCTCCGACCGACACACTGTCGGCGTGTTCGCCTAAAAATGTAAGGATAACTTTACCGTTATCCGCGATCGGGGTGCGCTCGGTTGCGATCCCGATCGAGCCGGCGGTGAGATAATAGGTCATTCCCCGTCACCTCCCAGCATGGCCCTTGCCTCCTCCTTGCAGGCCTCGGCATAGGCCGAGTACGCAAGGAAGGCCTCGGGGCACGCCTCCCGCCTGCGGAGGAGCGAGAGCTCCTCGGAGAGAGAATAGCGGCGCCGCACGAGATGATTGACAAGGTCGCCGTAATAGGCATCCTCCTTGCCGCATTTTTGCATTAAAAGAAGCTGTTGGTCCTTCATGATGTCCTCCTTTTACAGCTTGGTGCCAAAGAGCACGCTTGTGCGCACCGCACCGCCCGTATCGGTCTTGAAGCTGATAAGGCCGTCCTCCTCGACCGGGATAAAGCCAAAGGAAAGCTCCTCCTCCGCGATCGGTATCAGCTCCTCCTCGGCAAGCGGCAGGCCGGCTGTGCTGTACCGCCTGCGGAACACGCCCTCGGCAAGGTCAAGAAGATTCCCCGCCTGCCCATAGCCCGCAAGAGAGGTGATCGCCTCGCCGATGGGCAGGTGCTTTGGCGGGTGGTAGGTGATGCCGTGGCGGGGGCGCGCGCCTCTTGTGATCGAGGGAGAGATGACGGCGTTATCAAAGCTGTAGCCCGCGCGGATATAGAGATAAACGTGGTAGCGGTCAAAGTATTCGTCCTCCCTTGAGGGGGTGAATACCCCCGCCTTCCAGATGTTCTCGCCCTGGCTGCCGGTGAGCAGGTAAAGCTCCACCCCGTCACCAAGCGGGTCGATATAGATCTTTTCGCAGGGCAGGCGCAGGCCGTCCTCGGGGCGGTAAAGATGATAGGAAATGCCCCGCTCGGCCGTGCCGTTGATCAGGATCGTGCCGTCCTTTTGCGGTGTTACCGTGATGCCGCTCGGCAGACCGTTCTTCCTTGCGGCGGGGTAGGGGTAAGGGAGAAGCCCCGCCCCGTGCGAGAGGATGGCCTCGGTTTTGGCCGTCATGCCGTCCCCACCGCCGAGCGAAAGAAGCCGCGCATAGGGCAAAGAGCCCTGCGGCACGCGCCACTCGCCTGCAAGCCCCTCCTCCTTATAAAAGGTGTGGGTTTTCCCCACGGCGGCCTCGGCAAGGTTTTCTACCGTATAAGAAAGCCTTGATGCCGTGCTTGCCGCATAAAGGCTCCTCTCCTCGGCCAGCGAAAGCCGCGCAAGGAGTGCATCCTTCTCCTTTTCGAGGGTGGAAAGCGCAGCGGCACAGGCGGCGGCCAGCGCGCGCCGCTCACCCTCGGCCTCCTCTCTTTCCTCCTCCGCCCTTGCCCTCTCGCTTTCCGCCTCGGCCATGCCGTTTGGCAGCTGGCTCGGCAGAAGAAGCCCATCCTGATCAAGAAGGGCATACACCCCCTCGTGGCGGTGGGTGTCAAAGGCGGCGGCCAGCGCGCGCAGGCTTCTTTCTCCGTCCAGCGTCAGATAGTCGGCCAGCGCGCCGCTTCCGACATCCGAAAGAAAGGCGGCAAGACTGCGCCCCTCGGCGCCCGTGATCCATTCGGCAAGCCGCCCCTCCTCAATGACCGAAACAAGCTCGTTGAAATGCTCGACAATGCAAAGGGGGAGCGCATCATAGGCCGCCTTCATCTCGGCAGCCGAAAGGCCGGAGGCACCAAAGCGGCTCTGGCGGCTCGGTGCATCGGGCAGGCGCTGGATCCAATGCGCGCGTACCTCCTCCTCGCTTATTTTGCGTATTGTCATGATCGTATCCTTCCTGCGACCCTGTACTGATAGGTGACCGAAAGAAGGCCGAAGGGTCGCTGATATTCTTCCGAAACAAAGTAAAGCTGCTTCTCCACCCAGCGCCGTTTCGCTTCACGCAAGGGGAGCACGGTGACCTCTCCCGTGTAGAACTCGGCAGACGAAAAATCGGTTTCGCCGAAATCGCTCCGCCCGGCAAAGAGGGTATCCTCCACCGTAAAGGCTCCGTCCTCGGTACGGGCGCGCACCTCGACCTTGCTGCCGCTCATGGCCTTGAGCCGCACCGCCCCGCCCGAGCGCACGGTGGATTTTAAGTAATTCGGCATGCCGCAGTCGTCAAGCCTTGTGGCACAGCCCGAGGGGTAGGCATGTCCTGCAAAGGTATAATAGCGCCGCGGAATGCAGCCGTCCGCCTCTCGCTTGTCGGTATTGAAGACGAGAAGCCGCCCTTCCTCCGTGCCGAAGAAAAGAAGCCCCGCGCATTCAAAGAAAACGGTGGCAGGAGAAAGGACGCCGCCATAGCGCTCCCCGTCATGTATGACAGGCAGGGCAAGGTTACCCCGCCTGACAAAGGAAAAGGGGCGGCCGCCCGCAGAGCCCGAGCGGATGAGCTCGCCATCGGCATACCCTTCATCGGTCGTGGTAAGCGTAAGGAAGGTGCCGCCGCTTGAGATCACAACATACCGCAGCTCCTCGGGAAGCTCGCCGCTGACAAAGCGGTAGCGCTCCTTGTCGCCCGAAAAGCTCCCGATGCCCGAAAGGAAGTACCAGTCGTAGCCGCCCTCTGCTGTGCGGCGGCGCCCGTCCGCAAGATAGACGCGCCCACCAACCGAGATGCCGAGGTAGGAGCCAAAGCAAAAGACACCGGCATCCTCAAGCCTTTCCGAAAGAAGGCGCGCATCAACAGGCCCCGAGCGCGCGCTGAGCCCGCGCTCTCCGTCCAGGGCCGCCTTGCTGACCGCCACAAGCCCGCGGCGGGAGAGAAAAAGCACGTCCCCAAGGAAGGAGGTCGCAAAACCGAGGGCGCCAAGCCCACCGATGCTCTCGTGCAAGGGATAGATGCGGGGAAAGCGGTTGTCCCCCGTGTCCTCTCCTCTGTGAATAAAGACCGAGGGGGAATCGGGGATATCCTCGGTAAAAACGAAGAGCTCCTCTCCGCACGAGAGAAGCGAGCGCACCTCGGCGCGGCCGTCCCCGTCCGTAAAGCGGCTGAAGCGCCCGATGTAAGAGGGGGCACTCTCTCCGCTTGCCGTTCTGCCGCTGTAAAAGATGTACCCCGGCAAAAGCGGATTGCCCGAAAAAAAGAGCCTTCCGTCATGGCGGGCAAGGAGGGTGCAGCCCTGCAGGGCAAAAAAGCCGTATGCCGGGAAGGTCTTTCCCTCGGCCGCAAGATCCTCGATAAAGGTATCATAGAGCCTTATGAGGAGAGTAAGCGTTTTGCCGTACAGCATCTCCTCGTCCTTTGCCTCAAGATACACCTCGTCAAGCACCCAGCCGCGCTCGGTTTGCACGTAGATCGGGCGGTAATGGACCTCGCCCTCATTCTCGGGAAGTGCGACTCCGTCAAGCGTCACACCCAAAAGCTCCTCGGTCGGCAGATGCAGGGGAAAAGCGAGGCGCAGACCGCGGAAGGATGAAAATTCGTGAAAGACGAATCCCTCGGGAAGTGTGCGCGGCATCACCTCAAGATGCCCCGGCAGGTTGAAAAACTCGCCCTGGCTGCCAAGATAATGGAGCTCGGTGACCGTGGATGCCCCGAAGGCAAGTAGGCCGATCTCGGCAAGGCTCTTCGGCAAATAGACCGTCTTAAGGCGCGGGCAGTCGTCAAAGCACTGGATCGGAATATGCGTGACACCCTCGGGCAGGACCACCGTTTTAAGGTTGGGCATGTTGAGGAAGGCGCCCACCCCGATCTCGGTGATGCCGGGCGAAAGATGCAGCTCTCTTACCGTTGCATTGTCGCGCAGGGCAAAGGGCTCGATCCCCGTAACGGCATAGCGCCGAAGGCCGAGCGTGACCTCGGAGGGCAGGGTCAAGACCTCCTCGCCCCCCACATAGCCGGAAACGCGGCAAACGCCGTTATCAAGCACGGTAAAGGAAAGCCCTCCTTTTGTCGCGTAGGGATAGCTCCTCGGAGAAAAGAGGTGGTATTCCTCATAGGCGTAATTCGTCAGAAGAGAGGGCTCCTCAAGCGGCTCCTCGTCCGAATAGACGGTGGGGCGGTAAGGATCGTAAAGAAGTCTTGAAAGGCTCTTTCCGTCATAGACGAAGATGTCCTTGCCGTCAAGAAGGTAAAGCTTTCCGTCAAGGATCGCTCCCGTGCTCTTGGTTGGCCAGAGGGTCTCCTCTGCGACTGTCGTGAGCGCCCCCTCCTCATCCCTTTTTCTTGTATCAAAGCGGTAAAGATCGCGCCCCGCGTGTATCAGAAAGGCCTCCTTGTCAAGCGGGTCGGGGTGAATGGCGTACACCCTGCCCGAAAGACGGGTAAGCTCACGGTAGCCAACCACCGTTTCAAGCCCTGCGCCCGTACCGCAGCCGTAATCGCGGTACATATTCTCAATATAGGCAAGGCTTGCGCTTGAAGAGGAGGAGGCTCCGCTCGAAAAATCCACGCCTCCTATGTCGGAATAGGTCTTTGTGTAAACCTTACTTGTCATAAAGCCTCACCCCCATCCGAGAACGTCACAAAACCGATGCACGTTTCCTGCGGGGGAGGAGAGGCGGCGCAGCCCCTCGCGGAAGCGCGAGAGATAATAGGTCGCCTTATCGGGATCGTCCTCAAGATAGACGTAGGAGGCGCAGAAAAGGGGTAGAAGCGCCGCCTCGTCCTCGGAAAGCGGTAGCTCTCCCTCCTCGGGAAGGGAAAGCCTCTTGCGGTAGGTGATGCGCACCTCCCCGGCCGCGTGCCCCGAAAGCAGGAGGATGTGCCCGTCATGGAGGGTGTAATCCCCCTCCTCCCCCTCAAGGAGGGTGCGGCCGTCCTTTGTCCTCGGGGGATAGGCAAGCGCGCCGAAGGCGGGGAAGAGGGCGGCAAGATCATAGCCTCTTGCCGCAAGGGGATCGGGCGGCAGAGAGGCAAACTCGCTGTCGTACACCGCAAGCGAAAGAAGGCGATAGCTCCCCTCGGCAAGGATGCTTACCGTGAGGGGGCCGTCCTTGCCCGAAAGGTTGCCGCCTATCACCGCAGGCGCCTCTCCCTCCTCGGTGTGAAAGGCCTCCTCCCACCTGCTCTTGTCCCTTGTAAGGAGCACGCGGCCGTGCCCCGCGATCCGGATGAAATAGGAGCGGCCGTGCGGAAGCGAAATCGTTTTCTCACCCGAGGTCGGCCTGACCGACCCCTCCGCATAAAGCGGAGGGGTGGGCAGATGCCAGAGCGAGGCCGTCACAAGGCGGGGGCGCACGGCTGCGATCTCGTCAAGCGCGCATACCGCCGCATCCCGCACAAGCCCGTCCATATCCTCGCCGAGCGGGGCAAAGCCGAGCCGCCCCACAGAGGCCCTGAGCTCTGCAAGCGTCATACGGCCGCTCCTTATGCGAGGGCGGTTGCCCCGCTGACAGCACCCTCGCTGCCAACGGCAAGCAGGATGTGCTTGTAGCTGCCGAAGCCGACACCGAAGCGGCAGCGGCCGCACCAGAGGTAGTTGCCGGTGTGGTGGTCCACCCAGTTCGAAACGGTCAGGGGCACACGGTTGAAGAAGAGGTTGCCGCCAAGGTTCTTGTTCGCCTCGCTCGACATGACCATCATGCGGTCGTCATCGGTCTGCCAGTTGGGCATGACCACGATGTTCCAGTTGCCGTACTGCAGGT
>JAZNDG010000047.1:0-2062 GCA_045587985.1 Eubacteriales bacterium
GACGAGTGGGAGGCCGTGCAGGGCATGCTTGCGCGCGCAAGGGAGGGGGGCGCGCTTTACGCCATGATCGAGAGTGTCGGCCAGCTCCCTGCCGTCAGGGAGTGTGGGCTTATCCCGCTGGGCGGCTACCGCCTGAACGTCACCAACCGCGAGAGCCTTGCCGCCCTTGCCGCCCTCGGCATCCGTGACCTGCTCCTCTCGCCCGAGCTCACCGCCCCCCGCATCCGCGATCTTTCGGGGCGGGTGATCACCTACGGCAGGATCCCGCTTATGCTGACCGAGCGCTGCTTTGTGCGCGAGAGCTTTGGCTGTGGGCGCTGCGGCACAGCCGCGCTGTGCGACCGCCGCGGGGTGCGCTTCCCTCTCGTCAGGGAGTACCCCCACCGCATGCTGGTCTTAAACAGCCTGCCCACCTACCTTGCCGACCGCCCTGCCCTGCTTGCCGAGGCGGGCAACCCACCCGAATGCTACCTCTTTACAAACGAAAGCGAAAAGGAAACGGCTGCCGTGATCGCGGCCGCGGCGGAGGGCGCTCCGCTCGGCACGGCCGTACGGCGGCTTGTACGGTAAACGATGGAAAAGAACGAGCTGACATTTGACCCTGCGGGCCGCACCCTGGTGCTGGCCTCCGCCTCCCCCCGCCGCCGCGAGCTGCTTTCCTCTCTCGGCCTTCCCTTTGAGGTGAGGGTGAGCGATGCGGACGAGAGCGCACCCTTTGGCACGCCGCCAAGGGATGCGGCGATGCTTGCCTCAAAAAGGAAGGCAGCGGCGGTGGCCGCCCTCTCGCGCCCCGAGGAGATCGTGATCGCCGCCGATACGGTGGTGGATCTTGCGGGCTCTGCCCTCGGCAAGCCGAAGGACAAGGAGGACGCCGTGCGGATGCTGCTTTCGCTTTCGGGGCGCACCCACTATGTGCACACCGCCGTCACGGTGGCGGTGGGAAACCGTTTTCTCACCGATGCCGACACAACATCGGTCACCTTCCGTGCCTTTGGCACCGAGGAGGCACGGGCATACGTTGCCACCGGCGAGCCGATGGACAAGGCGGGGGCCTACGGCATCCAGGGGCTGGGCGGCGCGCTGGTTTCTTCCACGGACGGAGAATTGGATACGGTGGTGGGGCTCCCCTGCCGCCTGCTTGACCGCTTGCTACGGGAGATAAACGAATGAAGGAACGCACAGCCGCAAAAAAAGCGCGGCTATTCAAAATCGCCGACCGCCTCCGCACCCTCTACCAAAACGCCGAATGCGCCCTCCGCTACGGGGGCGACCCCTTTCGGCTTCTTGTGATGGGGCGGCTCTCGGCCCAGTGCACGGACGCCCGCGTGAATGCGATCGCCCCCGCCCTTTTTGCCCGCTATCCCACCGCCCATGCAATGGCAGAGGCAGAGGAGGAGGAGCTTATGGGGCTTATCCGCTCCTGCGGCCTTTACCGCACCAAGGCGCGCGACCTGATCGGCGCTTCGAGAATGCTCTGCACCCGGTACGGCGGGCGCGTGCCCGATACGATGGAGGCGCTTCTCCTTCTTCCCGGCGTGGGGCGCAAGATCGCCAACCTTCTGCTCGGCGACCTTTACGGCAAGGGGGGCGTGGTGGCCGATACCCACTGCATCCGCATCGCCGCAAGGCTCGGCTTTACAAGGGAGGGGGACAAAAGCCCTCTGCGCTGTGAAAGAGCCCTCACGCCGCTTCTTCTTTCGATCGGTGTTGACCCCTCGGATTTCTGCCACCGCATCGTGCTCTTCGGCCGTGAGGTCTGCACGGCGCGCGCACCCCTTTGCACGTCCTGCCCTCTTTCAGATCTCTGCCCGAAACACAAGGAGAAAACACATGGATAAGCCGCGCATCTCGCTCCCCATCGTGGTGGAGGGGCGCTATGACAAGATCAAGCTTTTGAGCATTGTGGATGCCTACGTCATCACGACCGATGGCTTTTCTCTGTTTCACGATAAGGAAAGGCTCGCCCTTTTGCGCCGCATGGCCGAGGCCGAGGGGCTTATCGTTCTTTGCGACCCCGATGGGGGCGGCAGGCAGATCCGCTCCGTTCTCTCGGGGGCACTCG
>JAZNDG010000048.1:0-5526 GCA_045587985.1 Eubacteriales bacterium
TCGCTCCCCGCAAGGTCGGCGATCGTTCTGGCGATGCGCAGGATCTTATCGTGCCCTCTTGCCGAAAGACCGAGGCTGCCAAACGCCTCACGCAGAAGGGCGGCGCCCCCCGCATCGGGCGTGCAGAAGCATGAGAGCTCCTCGTGGGTGAGGCGGGCGTTTGGCCGTGGGGAGCGAAGAAGCGCACGCTCTCTTGCCGCACTTACGCGCTCCCTGATGGCGGCGCTTTCCTCCCCCTTTTCCTTGGCGCTGATCTCGTCATACGAAAGAGAGGGGACCTCCACCTGGATATCCAGGCGGTCAAGCAGCGGGCCCGACACGCGTGAAAGATACCGCCGCACGTCCTCGGGGCGGCAGGTGCAGGGGCGGCTCTTGTCGCCAAAGTAGCCGCAGCGGCAGGGGTTCATGGCACAGACCAGCATAAAGCGGGCCGGGTAGTCGGCCCTTGCCGCCACCCGTGTGACGGTTACCCTGCCGTCCTCAAGCGGCTGGCGCAGGGTTTCAAGCAGAGAGGGGGCGTACTCGGGCAGCTCGTCAAGAAAGAGAACGCCGTGGTCGGCAAGCGAGATCTCGCCCGGGCGGGGGCTTGAGCCGCCGCCGATCATCCCGGCAGGACTGATCGTGTGGTGGGGTGAGCGGAAGGGGCGGCTTGTGACAAGGCCTGCGCCCGTCAGCATTCCGGCCACCGAGTGAATGCGCGTGACCTCCACCGTTTCGGGGAAGGTCATGGGCGGCAGGATCGAGGGGATGCGCTTTGCCAGCATGGATTTGCCCGAGCCGGGCGGGCCGATAAGCAGGACGTTATGCCCGCCCGCCGCCGCGATCTCAAGGGCGCGCCGCGCCTTTTTCTGTCCCGCCACCTCCGAAAAATCAAGAAGATCGGCCCCTGTGGCTGCGGTGGGCGGACAAAAGGCGGTGGGGGCAAGCGCCTCTCTTCCGAGAAGGTGTGACACAAGCGCCGCAAGGGTGGGGACACCAAAGACGGTAATGCCCTCGGCAACCGCCGCCTCCTCCCTGTTTGCGACCGGCACGAAAAGGCGGCGAAAGCCGGCATCCCGCGCCGCAAGCGCAAGCGAGAGAACGCCGAGCGCGGGGCGCACCTCGCCCGAGAGCGAAAGCTCACCGACAAAGCAATCGGCATCTGTCACCGCCCCCTCGGGGAGAATGCCCGAGGCCGAAAGGATGCCGACAAGGATGGCAAGGTCAAAGGCCGAGCCCTCCTTTTTCCGGTTGGCGGGGGCAAGGTTCACAAGCACGCTCTTTTGGGGGAAGGCAAAGCCCGAGTTGACAGCGGCGGCCCGCACGCGCTCACGCGCCTCACGCACGGCGTTGTCGGGCAGGCCCACCACGTCAAACCGTTCAAGCCCCGCCCGCACCGAGCACTCTACCGTCACGGTAAAGCCGTCAATCCCCGTAAGTCCTGCCGCATAGGTCTTGGAAACCTTGCCTGTGCTCATATGCCCTCTCCCCCCGAAACGCGCCCGCATACTGCGCACTTTTCGGTATAAATCAAAAGTTTTGTTTACACAAACGCCGCGCCTTGCGGCCTTTACGTGTCCTTATTATACCATAGGAGCGGGGGAATGGCAAGCATTTCTTGGATGGGAAATGGGGGGGAGGATGCGGCAAAAGCAGAAGCCTTCATGAGGGCCTCTTGATATTTTTTAGTAAAAACCCCTTGAAATTTTTTATTTTTATAGTATAATAGTCCCTTGGTACGGCTTTTATTATATTATCTTTTATATATGGTACTAATTCATCTTTCGGAGGTTTACCGTGTTCAAGCGACTTTTGGGCTGCATACGTGAATATAAGCGGCCCACGATCGTTTCGCTCTGCTTCATCGTGCTCGAAGCAATTGTCGAAACCTTCATTCCCTTTATTACCGCAAACCTTGTGAACCACGTCAAGGACGGGGCGGACGTTGGCTCCATCCTTGCAACGGGTGCACTCCTTCTCGGCATGGCCGCCCTCTCGCTCACAAGCGGCGGCGTGGCGGGCGTGGCCTGTGCGCGCGCTTCCTCGGGCTTTGCCAAGAATCTGCGCTCCGACCTTTTCGGTAAGATCGGGACCTACGGCTTTGAGAATATAGACAAGTTCTCCACCTCCTCGATGGTCACGAGAATGACAACAGACGTGCAGAACGTGCAGATGTCCTATATGGTCATTATCCGCACGGCCATCCGCGCCCCCCTGATGCTCATCTTCTCGGTGGTGATGGCCTTTGTGATGGGCGGCGTGCTTGCGGTTGCCTTTGTGGCACTCGTCCCTCTGCTCACCTTCGGGCTGATCCTGATCGCCCGCTTTGCCATGCCCGCCTTCCGCAGGGTGTTCCGCAAGTACGACCGGCTTAACGAGTCGATCGAGGAGAACGTGCGCGCCATGCGCGTGGTCAAGGGCTTCTCGCGTGAGGAGCACGAGATAGGGAAGTTCACCGCCGCCTCCGAGAACATCCGCAAGGATTTCACAAGAGCAGAGCGGATCGTGGCCTGCAATGCCCCCCTGATGCAGGTCTGCCTTTATACCAACATGGTCTGCGTGCTTCTGATCGGCTCCCGCCTTGCGATCGAGAGCCGGGGCACGAGCATTGACGTTGGCCAGATCTCGGCCATGCTGACCTACGGCTTCCAGATCCTGATGTCGCTTATGATGCTCTCGATGATCTACGTGATCCTCACGATGTCAAGCGAGTCCATCAAGCGTATTGGCGAGCTGCTGGCCGAGGAGCCCGCGCTCACCTCGCCCGAGGGGGCGCTGCGTGAGGTGAAGGACGGCTCGGTCGTCTTTCGCGGTGTGTCCTTCAAGTACGCAAAAGAGGCAGAGAAGTACTCGCTCTCGGATGTGGATCTTGAGGTGTCCTCCGGCATGACGGTGGGCATTCTCGGCGGCACCGGCTCGGGCAAATCCACCCTTGTACAGCTGATCCCGCGCCTTTATGACGTTTCCTGCGGTGCGGTGCTTGTCGGCGGTGAGGACGTCCGCCGCTATGACCTTAACACGCTGCGTAACTCGGTGGCCATGGTGCTGCAAAAGAACCAGCTCTTCTCGGGCACGATCGCCGAGAATCTGCGCTGGGGCAACGAGGGCGCAACGCTTGACGAGATGAAGGAGGCCTGCCGCCTTGCCTCGGCGGACGGCTTTGTTGAAAGCTTCCCGGACCGATATGAAACGAGGATCGAGCAGGGGGGCACCAACGTGTCGGGCGGACAGAAGCAGCGGCTTTGCATTGCCCGCGCCCTTCTTAAAAAGCCGAAGATCCTTATCCTTGACGACTCGACGAGTGCTGTGGATACCAAGACGGATGCCCTGATCCGTGCGGGGCTTGCCACCTATATCCCCGAAACCACCAAGATCATTATTGCCCAGCGCGTGGCCTCGGTGATGGAGGCAGATCTGATCCTGCTTCTTGACGGCGGCAAAATCACCGCCCGCGGCACACATAAGGAGCTGCTTGCCTCCTCCGCGCATTACCGCGAGCTTTGCCAGCAGCAGATGGGAGGTGTCGCCGATGCCGAATGATAAGCAGATGCCGAACGGCAAGATGATGCCGAACGACAAGATGAAGGGCCGCCCGCGCGCCCCCCGCGGCACGATGCGCCGTGTGATCGTCACGCTCTTCCGCTTCTACCCCGTTCTCGTTCCGATGACGGCGGCGCTCATTCTCTTTACCGCCGTTGTGTCGGCCATCCCCGCCCTCTTTATGCAGCAGGTCTTTGAGCTGATCGACCTCTGGCAGGCGAGCGGTGACTTTGCCTCTGCCTCAAAGGAGATCCTGCCGCAGGTGCTTCTGCTTGCGGGGCTCTATTTGCTCTCCACCGTTTCGATCACCCTTTACAACCAGCTGATGGTGTATATCACCCAGGGCTTTCTTTCGAAGCTCCGCGTGCAGATGTTCTGCGGGATGCAGCGCCTGCCCATCCGCTATTTCGATACGCACAAGCACGGCGAGATCATGAGCCGCTATACGAACGATATCGACACGCTCCGTGAGCTTGTGTCCCGCTCGCTCCCCGCGCTCCTGCAGTCCTCGACCATTATCCTCACCGTCCTCTTTATCATGCTCTATTTCAGCGTCCCGATGACGCTTGTGGTGCTCCTTGGCGTGCTCGCCATGCTCCTTGTTTCCAAGAAGGTGGGCGGCGGCTCTGCCCGCTTCTTTGTCCGCCAGCAGCGCTCGGTGGCCGAGGCGGAGGGCTTCTTCCAGGAGATGATGAGCGGCCAGAAGGTCATCAAGGTCTTCTGCCACGAGGAGAAGAGCCGCGAGGATTTTGAAAGGATCAACGAGATGCTTTGCGAGGATAGCGCCCGCGCCCATGCCTACGCCAACATCCTCGGCCCGATCATTGCCAACATCGGCAACGTGCTCTACGTGGTGATCGCCGCGGTCGGCGGTATCCTTCTTACGGTTGGTGCGCCGAACCTTTCGATCTCGGGCATGGCCTTCTCGATCTCGATGGTGGTGCCCTTCCTCAATATGACCAAGCAGTTCACCGGCAACGTCAACCAGTTCTCCCAGCAGATCAGCTCGGTCGTGATGGGGCTTGCGGGCGGCGCGCGCGTCTTTGGCTTAATGGACGAGGAAAGCGAGGCCGATAACGGCTACGTCACGCTCGTGCACGCAAAGGAAAATGAGGACGGCACGCTTACCGAAAGCGATGTGCGCACCGGGCTCTGGGCCTGGCGCCACCCGCATGAGGACGGCACCCTCACCTATACCCCTCTGCGCGGTGACGTCCGCCTTTATGACGTGGATTTCGGCTACGAGGAGGGCAAGACGGTCCTCAACGGCATCACCCTCTATGCAGAGCCCGGCCAGCAGGTCGCCTTTGTGGGTGCGACCGGTGCCGGCAAGACCACCATTACCAACCTCTTGAACCGCTTTTACGACATTGCGGACGGTAAGATCCGCTATGACGGCATCAACATCAACAAGATCAAAAAGCATGACCTGCGCCGCTCGCTCGGCATTGTTTTGCAGGAAACCAACCTCTTCACCGGCACCGTGATGGAGAACATCCGCTACGGAAACCTCGAGGCAAGCGATGAGGAGTGCATCGCCGCCGCCCGCCTTGCGGGGGCTGATGACTTCATCACCCGCCTGCCGAACGGCTATGAAACCGAGCTCAAAAGCAACGGTGCCAACCTCTCGCAGGGCCAGCGCCAGCTGATCGCCATTGCGCGTGCCGCCGTGGCCGATCCGCCGGTTATGATCCTTGACGAGGCCACCTCCTCGATCGATACGCACACAGAAGCCATCGTAAGCCGCGGTATGGAAAAGCTGATGGAGGGGCGCACCGTCTTTGTGATCGCCCACCGTCTTTCCACCGTCAAGAGCTCGGACGTCATCATGGTCCTCGACCACGGCAGGATCATCGAGCGCGGCAGCCACGATTCACTCCTTTTCGAAAAGGGCGTGTATTATCAGCTTTATACGGGGGCGTTTGAGCTCGAATAACCCCTCGCGGGCATAAATTGCCGGGGACTTCGTTGTCGGTCGCGCCCTCACCTCAACGTATGTGATATACG
>JAZNDG010000049.1:0-8914 GCA_045587985.1 Eubacteriales bacterium
TTGAGTAGTAAATTAAACTCTTGTTCTTAACGGATTCCTTCGCACTTTTCAGTGCTCGAAATTCTGTTGTTCAATTTTCAAAGACCGATGCCCGCCGCCCCTTTCGGGCCGACAGCTTTTCTATTATATCCTCTTATCTCCGCTTTGTCAATACCTTTTTCAAACTTTTTTTAAGTTTTTTTCGGTATCTCGGGAGATTTTTGGACATGCCCCTCTTTTCGTGAGGCTTTTGTAGTATATCAAACACCTTTTCCTTTGTCAAGGGGAATTTTGAATTTTTTTGTCTTTGGCAAAAATTTCTCGAAATTTTATAGTCGGGGAAGGAAAAAAGCAGGGGGGAAAGCAAAAAGCAGGGAGCGCTTCCCTGCTTTTTCTTTACTTTGCCGGGGCGTACGGCACAGCGGTAAAGAGCCTTTTTGCCATGGCAAGGTTTGCCTCATACATCGCCTTTGCCGTGCCGGCCCCGAAGAGCGAGTTCAGCGAGGTCTCGGCACGCACAGCAAGCACGGTGTCGGCAGGGAGATCCGAAAGCCCCGGGTAGGTAGAAAGGGCGAGGCTTGCAAGCCTTACGCCGTAGGCCGTATTGCCGTACAGCACGGCCTCCTCCCCCTCCGCCGCTGTATGGTATTCGGAAAGCGGGAGGAGCGCCCCTGCCTCTGCAAGCTCCTCAAAAAGAGAGGGCGAGAGGAAGCAGAGAGTGGCTTCCCCCGACAGGATCTCCTGGTCAAAGTTTTCACGGTTGTCGTGGCTGAACTGCTTGATATGCCCCTGATCGGCAATCGGCCTGCTTGCGATCTCCTCATTTGTATAAATGGCGTACGAGCCGATGCCGATCGAGATCCTGCCATCGCTGTTGCGATCCTCGGCAAAGCCCGCAAGGCTCGCTTCAAGATCCCGCATCTGGGTGTTACCGATGGCATGGCCGCCCGCGTACATCACATAGACATCGTTCTTGCTGTTGTTAGCGCACTGTGTAAGCGACACGACAAGGACAATGACGGCAAGCACCCCCGCAAGAAAGGGCCACTTATAATGATACCAGAAGTTTTCAAGCTTTTTTAAGAACGGGGAGCGCAGCTCGGCCGCCGCCTCGATCTTTCCTTTTTGTTCGTCCATGCTTCTCTCCTTATTATTATATAGGGGTAAGCAAAAACCACCCGTGGGTGGTTTTTGCGGTGTGTTTATCACGTTTTATCGCAGAGAAGAAAATTCCGTAGGCGAGGCGAAAGGGAGCGATCACGCCGGCGGTGTATATAGCATACTCCGAGGTGTGGGCGCGACCGACAACGATGCATACGGGAATTTATTCCTGCGAGGGCTTCATAGTCGGAAAGAGCAGTACATCCCTGATCGATGCGCTATCGGTCAGCAGCATCACAAGACGGTCAACCCCGAAGCCGAGGCCGCCGGTGGGAGGCATGCCGTATTCAAGGGCGGTCACATAGTCGTAATCGACCTCGGCACGGCTCTCGGGCTCCTCCTTAAGCTTCTCTGCCACCTGGTACTCAAAGCGGCCCTTCTGGTCAATGGGATCGTTGAGCTCCGAGAAGGCGTTACCGAACTCGGTGGCGTTGATGAAGTACTCAAGGCGCTCGGTAAAGAGCGGATTCTCGGGCTTGCGCTTGGCAAGCGGACTGTTCTCGACCGGATAATCGTAAATAAAGGTGGGCTGAATGAGCTTCTCCTCGACATAGGCATCAAAGAACTCGAGCAGCACGCGGCCGCGGGTTGCATCCTTGGCCACCTCAACATGGTGCTCCTTGGCGCATGCGCGGGCATCCTCATCGGTCGCCCAGTCGTTATAATCCACGCCTGCGTACTTCTTGACCGCCTCTACCATCGTAAGGCGCTCCCAGCTGCCCATATCGATCTCCTTGCCCTGGTACGGGATAACAAGACCGCCCGTCACCTTAACGGCGAGCATCTTATAAAGCTCCTCGACAAGGTCCATCATGCCCTTATAGTCGGTAAAGGCCTGGTAAAGCTCAATGGTGGTGAACTCGGGGTTGTGCTTGGTGTCCATCCCCTCGTTGCGGAAGATACGGCCAACCTCATACACGCGGTGCATACCGCCCACGATCAGCCTCTTAAGATACAGCTCGGTTTCGATACGGAGGTACATATCCATATCGAGGGTGTTGTGGTGGGTAACAAAGGGACGGGCGGCGGCGCCGATCTCCAGCGGAACGAGAATGGGGGTATCCACCTCAAGGAATCCGCGCGCATCGAGATATTCACGGATGAGGCGGAGGATCTGCGAGCGGCGCTCAAAGGTCCTTCTCACCTCGGGATTTACGATGAGATCCACGTACCGCTGGCGGTAGCGCAGGTCGGTATTTGTGAGGCCGTGGAACTTCTCGGGCAGAGGAAGGAGTGACTTG
The DNA here is from genome assembly GCA_045587985.1 of Eubacteriales bacterium. GTDB lineage: Bacteria > Bacillota > Clostridia > Oscillospirales > CAG-272 > UBA1740. The sequence continues at coordinate 2,382 of JAZNDG010000049.1, forward strand.
GCAAGCAGAGTCATCTTCTGTGCATGCACCGACACCTCGCCCGTGCGGGTGCGGAACACAAAGCCGACAACACCCACAACGTCACCAACGTCATACTTCTTAAAGCCGGCGTACTCCTCTTCTCCGAGGTCGTCACGCGTGATGTAGCACTGGATGCGCCCTGTGCTGTCGGCAAGGTGCATAAAGGAGGCCTTTCCCATCACACGGCGGCTCATAATACGCCCGCCGAGCGACACGGTCTTTCCTTCATACCCTTCAAAATCGGCGAGGATGGCTGCCGAATCGGCCGTTACCTCATACTTGGTCAGCTGAAAGGGGTCGCGCCCCGCGGCCTGCAGTGCCGCGAGCTTCTCACGGCGAACCGCAAGCTCGCTTGTGAGATTTTCTTTTGCGTTGTTGTCCATAATGGGGCTCCTTATCTTCTTACGTCACGAATCTCAAAATGTGCGGTATTGCCATTGGGAAGCTCGGCCTCCACCGTATCGCCCGCGCGCTTGCCCACAAGGGCGGCGCCGATGGGCGACTGGTCCGAGATCTTACCCGCGAAGGGATCGGCCTCATAGGAACCAACGATGTGATACTCGGTCTCACGGCCTCTTTCCACCGAGAAGACCTTGACAAAGGAGCCGATGCCGACAACCGATGCATCCATCTCTCCCTCTACGACCACGGCGTTTTTGATCATATCCTGCAGCTCCTCCTTGCGGTATGCAAGCTTACGCTGCTCCTCCTTGGCCTCGGTGTACTCGCTGTTCTCCGAGAGGTCACCAAAGGCGCGGGCGGTGGAAATATCCTTTTTATTCTTTTCGATTGCCTCCTCTAACTGGGCAAGCTCGGCAAGCAGGGCCTCATAGCCGGATCTTGTATAGGTTCTTTCCTTCGACATGACAAAATCTCCTTCTATATACTTATACTTTTTCAGTTTGCATCGGAAAGATGACCGACCGCATACTGCAGCTGGGCATCCTCCTCATAGGGAAGCTTATAGATATTGACGCCCGCCGCCGCCTCGGAAAGCGAAACCGAAACGTCAGGGGTGATCCCCTTTTCATTGTAATTCTCGCTGAAGGGCGGGGCGTAATAAAAGACGGTAAAGACAAGGTAAGCCCCCTCCCCGATCGGAAGCGAGGATTGGCCGACACCCTTGCCATAGGTGGTTTCGCCCACCACGGTAGCCACGTCATAATCGTCAAGCGCCGAGGTAAAGAGCTCACCTGCCGAGGCGGTGCCGCCGTTGGTAAGGACCACCATCGGCTCCTCGATCACGTGGTTTTCGTAATAAACACGCTCTGCGCCGTCCATATATCCGGGGCTTACGTCATAGATCGAGGAAATCACAGAATCGTCCCCATCCTGCTTATAATCAAGCCGCACGATCGGGCCCTCGGGCAGGATGTATTCAAGGATCGCAACGACCGAATTGAGCGTACCGCCGGGATTGTAGCGAACATCAAAGACATAAGAGGTAGCCCCCGCGGCATCCAGCGCTCTGTGCGCCGCCACGAACTGCTCATAGGTCCGCTCATTAAAGGAAATGATGCGGATATAGCCGATGTCCTCTCCGATCATGCGGTAGTCCACCGTCACCTCGGTGACGGCACGGCGCACGACCGTAAAATCAATAGAAACGCCTGCGCGGCGCACCGTAAGATGGACCGAGGTGCCCGCCGCCCCCCGAATGAGGTCAATGGCGTTCTGATAGCCGATGCGGGCAAAGTCATCCCCCTCGACCGCCACAAGCAGGTCACCGGGGAGCATCCCCACCTCCTCGGCAGGCGAGCCGGGAAAGACGTTCAGGATCTCGGCATACCCATCGGCATTCACCGAAACCGAAACCCCGATGCCGGTATATTCCCCCGCAAGATCATCCCCGTAATCGTCATAATCATCGGGGCTGTAATAATAGCCGTAATAGTCGCCCTGCAGGCGGGCGTAAAGATCGATATAGAGCCCTGTGATCGAATTGGCGTCCGTCACCTCGCGGATGCCCTCAAGATTCGAAACGACATCCTTGATCTCGGCGGCGCAATCATTCAGCGGGCGGAATTCCCCTACGTAAAACTGACGGTAATACCGCTCGACCGTTGAAAGCATGCTTTGGTTCACAAGGCTGTAAAAGGCGGCGTACTCCTCCTCGCTGAGCGGCGGCTCCTTTGCGGGCGGTACGGTGCCGCCCGTGGTGGTGGAGGGCTTTTTCGTTGTCACCGAGGCATAGGTGATGGTGGCATCGGGATCCCACTTGTCGCCAAGACCGCAGGAGGCAAGAAGAAGCACCCCGAGGAATAGCGCAAGGAGAAGAAGCAGAAGCTTTTTCGTATTCAATTTACACCTCAAAACTTGGCAGGCTTGGTCGAAAGATACTTCTTGACCATCAGGGCGACCTTAAAGGTCACGGCGTGATCAAACTCGCGCAGATCAAGCCCTGTCATCTTACGGATCTTTTCAAGGCGGTAGACGAGGGTATTGCGGTGCACGTACAGGCTCTCGGCCGTTTTCGACACGTTGAGGTTGTTTTCAAAGAAGGCACGCACCGTCTTCATCTGGGTATCGTCATCCCGCGATTCAAGCGACTCAAGCGAGCCTCTTTTGAAGACCTCCTGAAGGAAGGCCTCACAAAGCGTGGTGGGGAGCTGATAAATAAGGCGGCCGATGCCGAGGTTCTCGTAGCTGATGACGTTTCTTTCCTTATCGAATACCTTGCCGACCTCAAGCGCAATGCGCGCCTCCTTATAGGCGCGGGCAAGGTCCTTTAAGCTGTCAACGACCGTGGAGATGCCGATATAGACCTCCTTCGGATAGGATTCGGTCAGGAGCGTCTCGGCGATCGAGGCGGCAAGCTGCTCAAGCTCGTTCGCATCGGCAGTGGGCTCGACCTCCTTTACGAGGACGATATCCTGCTCACCGATATTGATCACGTAATCGTGCGCCTTGTCGGGGAACATACCGCTGATGATATCGTGCGGCATCATATCCACCTTCTCGGCGAACTTGATCACAAAGACCGCATGGTGCTCCTCCGAGGTAAAGCGGAGCTCCTTGCTCTTGACGTAGATATCGCTCGGCAGGATGTTGTCGAGCATAATATTCTTGATAAAGGAGCCCTTGTCGTACTTTTCATCGTAGAGGTTCTTGATATTGAGAACGGTCACGGCGAAAAGGAGCGAGGTGCGCTCTGCCTCCTTGTCGTCCCCCTCCACAAACACGATGGGGCCGGCCTTGGCAGCCGTATCCACAAAGCGGTAGGTGATACCGCCGAGAACGGCAAAGCTTGAAGCAAACACAAGCTCCTCATGCACGCCGGGGCGCACATCGCCCATCTGGGTGAGATCGCTGCACGCAACGATCACGCCGTCCTCATCGATCACGCCGATATTTCTGTCGATCGCGCCCTTCATCTGCTGAATGACGCTTTGGAATACACGGTTGGGCATGGTCGGTTTCCTTTCGTTTTTCAAATTCTGCACTATATTCTACTTTATTTTTGGACACTTTGCAATACAAATTTGAAAAGTTTACATTTTTTTATCAATTTTTTTGTCATTTTTGCTCAAATCCCATCAAAACCGTAGCGATAGAGCAGAAAAGAGAGCGCGGCAAGGGGGGCCGTTTCGCACCGGAGGATGCGCGCACCGAGCCCAACAGGGATGCAGCCGGCCTTCCTTGCGGCGGCCGCCTCCTCCTCCGAAAATCCCCCCTCCGAGCCGACAATAACGGCAAAGGAGGCAGGGGACGGATGTGCCCCGAGCACCTGCGGAAGCGGCAGAGTGCCCTCCCCCTCATAGCAGAAAAGTGCCACCTCGCTTTCGCTTGCCGCCTTCAGCATGCCAAAAAAATCAAGCGGCTCGCCAACCTTCGGAAGCAGAGCGCGGCCGCACTGCCCTGCGGCGGCACGGGCGATCTTCCGATAGCGCTCACCGAGGCGCGCCGTCTTTTCGGCGGCGGGGCGGCGCACACAGCGCGAGGATACGAAGGGGGTGACGGCAGAAACGCCGAGCTCGACCGCCTTCTCGATAATAAACTCAAGCTTATCCCCCTTGGGATAGGCCATATATAAGTGAATCGGAAAGGGAAATTCACCGCTTGCGGGAAGCCTACGCTCGACCCTTGCCCGCACACACTCGGGGGAAAGGGAGGTAAGACGGCAGAGATAATCCCCACCCGCACCGTCCGAAAGCGTGACCTCATCCCCCACCCGCATACGGAGCGAGAGCGAGATGTGGCGGGCATCCTCCCCCACGAGGGCGACCTCATCCGCCGCGGCAGAGAGGCTGCCGTCCAAAAGATAAAAGCGCGGCATCAGCGTGTCCTCCTGAAGAGCATGGCATACCAATCCCCCTCGCGCTTTTCGCGGAGGAAGGTAAAGCCGTGTGCCGCAATGCCCTCTCTCACCTCATCGGCGCGGAAGGCAAGAATGCCCGAAACGGCAAGGAGGCCACCCTCCCTAATATAAGCGGGGGCATCCGGCGCAAGACGGAGCAGAATATCGGCAACGATATTGGCGGCCATCAGATCGTACCCGCCCTCGGGGGGTCTTACAGCCGAAAGAAGGTCGGATTCCTCGGCCGTCACACAGTCAAGGCCGGAATCGGCAATGTTCTTCTTTGCCACGCGCACGGCCTCGGGGTCAAGGTCAAAGGCATCGCAAAGGGCGGCGCCCAAAAGGCGGGCGGCCAGCGCCAGAATGCCGCTGCCACAGCCAACGTCCACCACCCTCTCGCCCCCGTGGATCTCCTCCGAAAGAAGCTCGATCATCATATGGGTGGTTTCGTGGGTGGCGGTGCCAAAGGCGGTGCCGGGATCCATCCGCAAAATAAGCTCCCCCTCCCTTGGGGCATAGTCCTCCCACGCAGGCACAACGGTAAGGCGGCCAAAGGGAATGGGACGGTAGTATTTCTTCCAGTTCTCGGCCCAGTCCTCTTCTCTGATCCCCTCACTCGTGAGGGTGGCCGAAACCGAGGCGGCCGAAAGCCGCTCCCTTACAAAGTCGGCGGCCTCATAGATCGGGCGGTCGGCAGGGAGAAAGACCGAAACCGAGGCCACATCACGGTCAAGCGACAAAAGCTCCTCTCCCACGACCTCGCCGTAGGGGCTGTCGCCCGCAAGATCCGAATAGTCCTCGATGAGAAGCCCCTCCGAGAGCATCGACATCACGGCCGATAAAATTTCAAGATCGGCGCTCCTTCCCGTAAGCGTCAGCTTTGTCCATTCGCAAGCATCCATGCTTCTGCCTCCTTGCAGTCCTCGGCGATCCTGGCTGTCAGCTCGGAAAGCGAGGAGAATTTGCGCTCATCGCGCAGACGGTAGAGAAAGGCGACCGAAAGGCACTTGCCGTAAAGATCGCCCGAAAAGCCGAGAATATGTGTTTCAAGCCGCACACAGCGCCCCGAAACGGTGGGGCGGGTGCCAACATCCGTAACGCCGACACAGCGGCGGCCGTCCGGCAGTGTGACCTCGGTGATGTAAACGCCGAAGCGCGGCACGGCCCTCCCCTCCCCCGGGCGCTGGTTCGCGGTGGGAAAGCCGAGCGTGTGGCCCAGGTGCTTTCCGGGCAGGACGGGAAGCGTGAGCGTATAAGGCCGCCCGAGAAGAGCGCTTGCCCCCACGACATCCCCCTCCTTAAGAAGGGCGCGGATGCGGGAGGAGGAGATGGGTGCACCGCCCTCAAGGATCGGCGCGATCACAAAGAGGTCACGCCCTGCCGCCGCAAGCACCGAGGTAAGAAGCGCCACGTCCCCCTCTGCCCTATGGCCAAAGCGGAAATCCTCACCCACCACCGCGCCGACAGCGCCAAGACGGCGAAGAAGGATCTCCTCTATAAATTCCTGCGGCGAAAGAGCGGCAACCTCCGAAAAGGGTACGAACACCGCGTATTCGGCACCCAGCTCATAAAAGCGAGAGGCCCGCTCCGCATCATCCGAAAGAAGCGCGCAGCCCTTGGGTGGATCACTTGATGCAAAGGTATAAACAAGAAGGGGGCAGGCAAGCTCCTCGGCAAATGAAGCGGCGGCAGCAAGCACGGCGGCGTGCGCCTTATGAACGCCATCAAAAAACCCGAGCGCCAGGACCGCGCGCGGCGGCGCTTCCACAGGGGTAAGCCCCGGCAAGGAATAGACCTGCATACCGCATCTCCCTTCTTTAATGTACATAGTCAGCCCGCCCATTATACTATATTTTGCAGAACATGTCAAGGCGGCACCCTCCCCTTGCAAAGAAAACAATCATGCAAAAAAGAGATACGAGGTGTAACCCCATATCTCTTTTTGTTTGCGGTTATGCCAAAAGGCACTGTTGCGCGAGCAAATGCCGTGGCGTGCCGCGCGCAGAGCGCGCGTTGAGAAACGAGGGGATTTTGAGCAGAATTCGCCGTTCTCGCCCCGAAGGCGTACAAGCGTACGTCAAGAGAAAGAGAACGGCGAAAGCAAACAAAATAAAATAATTTCGGAGAAAGCCAAAGGCTTTCAACCTTAAAAATCAATCAAATTACGAAGATGCAAAAAAGAGATACAAGGTGTATCCCCGTATCTCTTTTTGTT
>JAZNDG010000050.1:0-2739 GCA_045587985.1 Eubacteriales bacterium
TGCCAAGGAGATCATCAAGGATAAGCCCCTTCTTGCGGGTATGATCGGTCCTTATTCTCTGGCAGGCCGCCTGATGGACGTGACCGAGATCATGTACACCTGCTTTGACGAGCCCGAGACCGTTCATACAGTGCTGGAAAAGGTTACCGCGTACTTGATCAAGTACGGTCAAGGCTTGAAGGAAACGGGCGCCGACGGCATTATGATGGCCGAGCCTCTTGCCGGTGTTCTCAGCCCCGATCTTGCGGAGGAGTTTTCTGTTCCTTATGTCAAGAAGATCATTGAGGCACTTCAGGATGAAAACTTTGCCGTGATCTACCATAACTGCGGCAATTCGGTTCCCAGTATGCTGGAGCAACTGTTCACACAGGGCGCTGCCGCTTACCACTTCGGCAATGCGGTGGATATGGCCGAGATCATGAAGGTAGCGCCCGCCAATATTCTCTGTATGGGCAATGTCGATCCCGCAGGACAGTTTGCGGGCGGCACACCCGATTCGATCCGCGCCGCAACAAGAGCGCTTCTTGATGCGTGCGGCTCTTATCCCAATTTTATTCCGTCGTCGGGATGCGATATTCCCGCCCACGCTTCCTGGGATAACATTGCGGCCTTCTTTGACGAGGTCGGAAAATAATGACGTGGGGGCATTGCCCCCACTTTTCAAAAGGTAAGGAGATACAGCTTATGGATCGCGAGCAAGCAATCAACATCGCCCTTGCGGAGGGCGCGTATAAGGCGGCAGTCATCCCTGTGGAGCAGGTGATCTTGTCGGCTCATTTTCGTGATATCTGCGCTACCAATTCTTGCGGACGTTACGGCACCTGCTGGATGTGTCCCCCCGATGTGGGTCCCGTGGAGGAGCTGATGGCGCAGGTAGGGCAGTTCACCCATGGCTTGATCTATCAGACGGTGACCGAGCTTGAGGACAGCTTTGACATTGAGGGCATGAGCGAGGCCGGGATCCGCCACGCCCGTGTCAGTCGGAGTATTGGTAAAAAGCTTATCCCCCTTTTGGGAGAAAAGCATCTTCATCTGATCTGCGGGCATTGCGGCTATTGCAAACGGTGCGCAAAGGTGGACGGCAAGCCCTGTTATTTTCCCGAGGAGGCGTTGCCTTCTCTTGAGGCATACGGCGTGGATGTGTATCAGACCGTCAAGGATACCCCCCTCAAATACATCAACGGCCCCGACACCGTTACCTTTTTCAGCATGATGCTGTTTTCGGAGGACGAAAATGCCTGAATTAACGATCATAAAAGGAAGCGTCACCTGCAAGGTTCCCTTTGAGGGAACGCCTCTTGTGGATGAAGTGCTGATCGCATCGGGCTTTGAAACACCACACCCCTGTGGCGGTCACGGCAAGTGCGGCAAGTGCGCCGTGACGCTTTCGGGTGCCGTTTCGAAGCCGGATGATGTGGAGACGAAATTCGGCAAGCGTCTTTCCTGTCGCGCTCGTCTCTTGGGTGACGCCACGGTTACTCTCGCTGAGGCTGAAGGGGAAATGCAGATCGAGATGAGAGGGGGAGAAGGGAAGTATACCCTCCGTCCCATGTCGGGACGCTACGGCGGCGCGGTGGACATCGGAACCACCACGGTGGCCGTTAAGGTATATGACCTTGCTACAGGCGAGTGCGTCGGCTCCGCCGCCGCTAAAAATCCCCAGACAGCGGTAGCTGCCGATGTTATGGGGCGCATTGAGGCGGCTATGAAGGGCGAGCTTGTGCGTCTTCGGGATCTGATCCGCGAAACGCTCCGCGCGCTACTCACGGAAGCCTGTCCCACAGGACAGCTGCCCGACTCGTTGGCTATCACAGGTAACACCACCATGCTGTACCTGCTTTGTGGCCGCGATCCCACCTGCCTTTCGGCGGCTCCTTTCCGTGCGGATACGCTGTTTGATACCGAGTGGATTCTCTTTGACCGGCCTACCTATCTTCCCCCCTGCATGAACGCCTTTGTCGGTGCCGATATTACCTGTGCTGTTTTGGCTTCGGGAATGTGCGATTCCTCCGAGACTGCCCTTCTTTGCGACATTGGTACTAACGGCGAGATCGCCCTCTTCAAAGACGGCAAGCTATACGTAACCTCTACCGCCGCGGGGCCTGCCTTTGAAGGGGCCGGTATCAGCTGCGGTTGCGGCAGTGTGGCGGGAGCCATTGACCGCGTTTGGGCGGAAAACGGCGTGATCTGCGTCCACACGATCGGCGAAGCGACGCCCATGGGCCTCTGCGGCTCCGGCTTGATCGACGCTATCGCCACGGGTCTCACAGAGGAGCTGATCGACGAGACCGGCGCGTTGGACGATCCCATGATCCTTTATGGCAATGTCGCCCTTGAGCCCCGCGATGTTCGTGCCGTACAGCTTGCCAAGGCGGCCATTGCGGCCGGTATCACAACCTTGCTTCAAGCATCGGGTACGGCTCCCGAGTCGGTAAACACTCTCTACATTGCAGGTGGCTTTGGCAGTCATCTTAATATCGAAAGCGCCGTAACCATCGGTCTCCTTCCCGCCGAGCTTGCTTCGCGCGCCAAGGTCATCGGTAACGCCGCCCTCGACGGCACGATCCGCGCCCTGCTCGATAAAACGCAGCATCAAGCGCTGACAAAAATTGCCGCGCTTTCAACCCATATCAACCTCGGCGGGGATCCCCGCTTCAACGAAAATTACATCGAGTGTATGATGTTTTGAGAAAGAAGAGTTGTTGAGACGGGGTGCGCCTGCGGGCGCGGGTGGTCGCT
>JAZNDG010000051.1:0-16814 GCA_045587985.1 Eubacteriales bacterium
GATTGTGCCCTGCCGTAGCAGGGGATTTAAATACGCATTGTCTATTGCGAAAAGCCACAGCGTATCGGTTTTTCTTCTGCGGTGGGACACAATCCCCCACCCGCTTTGCGGGAGCCCCCTTTACACAAGGGGGCCTAATAGTGCGGGGCGTATAAGCCATCTTCTTATGACAAGTCTTGTTTGCAAAAACAGAAAAAGCGCCCGGTTTGGGCGCTTTTTTGCGTGTGTTTTTGGTTTTGTGCCTTCTTATTTCCGCTTCAAGAGGAAGGAGGAGATCAGCACGCAGAGCTCTGCGGGCGGGATCAGGAGAAAGAGAGGCCACCAGACGATGGGCAGTAGGGCCACGAAGGCAGAGAGGACGAGGGCGGGAATAAGGAGCGACACGAGGAGAAAATTGCGGCGGGCGCCGCCCCAGAGCGAATTAAAGACGATAAGGTCAATAAGCGATACGGGCAGGGCATAGATAAACAGCTCCCAAAGCGGAAGGCCGAGGATGGTCAGCACCACAAAGGCGATCGTGGCGGCGGTATAGATGCCGAAGAAGGAAAGAGAGGTAATGGCCGCGCGGCGGCGGGTACGGTCCTCCTTTGGCGGGGGCGGCAGCTCCTCATGCAGGGTGAGAAGCCAATCGACACTCACGCCGAAAAGGCGCGAGAGGGCAAGCAGCACGTAGGCATCCGGCACGGCGGCCCCTCTTTCCCACTTGGAAACCGCCTTGTCCGAATAGGAAAGGGCCTCACCAAGCTCAAGCTGTGTCATTTTGCGCCCTGTGCGCAGGGCGGCGATATTGCGCGCGGTGATCGCGGCCAGCGCGGGTTCGCACTCGGCTTCCTGCGGGCGCAGCTCCTGTTCGCTCATCATGGCTCTCCTTTCCTCATTTTTCCCCTGTATTATAGCACAAAGCACGCTGCTCGTCAACCGTTTTGCGCGGTCTTTTGGCAAATTCTTCAATTTTCGCCCGTCCTCGGCGGCAAAAAACGCGCTCGCGCGGGCGCATTTTGTCATTTTTATATATTTATTAAAGATATTTATATTGACAAAGCCGCGGCGCGGGGGGTATAATGGAATTACTGTTTTTCTTTGTCCCTCGGAGGTTTTTTCTATGTGGATCGATTATTTGCTCTTTGCCCTCTTTGGCGCAAGCCTTGTGGGCATTGCCCTATATACGCGCAAGCGCACACGCACGGTGGACGAGTTTATGCACGCGGGCAAGGGTGGGCTGGGCGGCTGGATGACCGCCTTTGCCTACGGCACCACCTATTTCTCCGCCGTGATCTTTATCGGCTATGCCGGCAGCTTTGGCAGGCAGTACGGCCTTGCCGCCGTCTGGATCGGCATTGGAAACGCACTGATCGGCGCGCTTCTTGCCTGGGCGGTGCTGGCCGCGCGCACCAAGCGCATGACGGCGAACCTTTCGGCCTCCACCATGCCCGAGTTTTTTGAGAAGCGCTACGGCAGCAGGGGGCTGCGTACGGTGAGCGCGGTGGTGATCTTCGTTTTCCTGACACCCTATTCGGCCTCGGTCTATAACGGCCTTTCGGTGCTCTTTCAGCGCATCTACGGCATTCCCGGCTGGGTGATGATGCTCTTCCTTGCCGCCTTTACCGCCCTTTACCTCGTGTTCGGCGGGTATCTTGCCACCGCACTTTCCGACTTTATACAGGGGATCGTGATGCTGGCGGGAGTCGTCCTTATGGTGTTTTGCTTCTTACATCACGAAAACGTGTCCTTTGACCTTTCTCGCCTCGTTTCGGACAAGGAGCTTTCCTGGTTCACCTTCGCAAGTGAGAACGGCGGGCTCTACGGCAATACGGTATCGCTTATTTCGCTTGTGCTTCTCACCTCCTTCGGTGTCTTTGCCCTGCCGCAGACCATTCACAAATACCAGTCAATCAAGGATCGCCGTGCCATCCGCCGCGGCATGATCGTTTCGACCGTGTTTGCGCTTATCGTTGGCGTTGGCGCTTACTTTACGGGGGCGCTTTCGGCCTTCTTCCCCGAAACGGCGGCCCTCCCCTCCGACCGTGTGATCCCCGAGATGCTGGTGCTGGTGATCCCCGCAGGGCTTTCGGGCATCATTGCCGTTCTGATCCTCTCTGCCAGCATGTCCACCCTTTCCTCGGTGTCGCTCTCCTCGGCCTCGGCCGTCACGCTCGATCTTTATAAGGCGCGCATCAAAAAGGACGCGAGCGATGGGCACACCACCCTTGCTCTGCGGCTCTTCTGCCTCCTCTTTATCCTCCTCTCGGTGGTGCTTGCCATCCTCAATGAGGAGCTGGGCCTTACCGCCATTGCCTATATGATGGGCATCAGCTGGGGAACGCTTGCGGGCTGCTTTATCGGCCCCTTTGTGCTCGGGCTTCTCTCTCGGCGGGTGACGGCGGCGGCCGCCTGGGCCTCGATCGGCACCTCCCTTGTCCTGACCGTGTTTTTCACGATCTTCTTCGGCTACGATAAGCTCGGCTATGCCTGCAGCTTTGGAGAAGCCCTGCAGGCGGGGGTCGGATGCTCGCCCATGACAGGCGTTCTCTGTATGGCCGCATCCATTCTCGTCACCCTGCTCGTCAGCCTCTTTACAAGACCTCCGAAGCAAGAAATTCTGGATCGGGCGTTTGCGCTCGAGGAAAGCGTATAAAGGAAAAGACTATGATTTTTGCAAAAGAAGAAACCCTTCCGAGAAGCGAGATAGAGGCCATCCAGCTCGCAAGACTGAAGGAAACGGTCGCGCGCGTTTACGAGCGTGTGCCCGCCTACCGTGAAAAGATGGAGGCGGCGGGCATCCGCCCCGAGGACGTACGGTCGCTTGCCGACCTTGCGCGCCTGCCCTTTGTCACCAAGGACGATTTAAGAAAGAACTACCCCTTCGGCCTCTTTGCCGTGCCGAAGGAGGAGCTTGTGCGGATCCACGCATCCTCGGGCACCACCGGCAAGCCCACCGTTGTCGGCTATACGAGGCGTGACCTTGATGTATGGACCGAGTGCGTGGCCAGAATTGCGGCGGCGGGCGGCGCCTCCCCCTCGGATGTCGCACAGATCTGCTTTGGCTACGGAATGTTCACCGGTGCGCTCGGCCTCCACTACGGGCTTGAAAAGCTCGGTGCGGCCATCGTCCCCTCCTCGACCGGGAACTCCGAAAAGCAGCTGATGTATATGAAGGACTTCGGTGTGACCCTGCTTGTCGCCACCCCCTCCTACGCCCTGTGCCTTGCCGAGGTGGCAAGGGAGCTGGGCATAGATCCCGCCCGTGACCTTTCGGTAAAGATCGGTCTTGTGGGGAGCGAGCTTCTGACCGAGGCGATGCGTGAGGAGATGCACAAGGCCTGGGGCCGCGATATGCTCGTCACCTCCAACTACGGCATGAGCGAGCTGATGGGCCCCGGCGTATCGGGTGAGTGCGAGTATATGGACGGCATGCACATCATGGAGGACTTCTTTATCCCCGAGATCATCGATCCCGAAACCGAGGAGGTCCTGCCTCCCGGCGAGAAGGGGGAGCTTGTCATCACCTGCATTATGAAGGAGGCCCTGCCTCTTATCCGCTACCGCACCAAGGACATCACCCGTCTGATCTATGAGCCCTGCCGCTGTGGGCGTACCACCTGCCGAATGGAAAACCTCTCGGGCAGAAGTGACGATATGCTCAAGATCCGCGGGGTAAACGTCTTCCCCGGGCAGATCGAGGAGGTCATTCTCTCGGTTCCCGAGCTTGGGCCGCATTATGAGATCGTGGTTGAAAGAGAGGGCTATGCCGACAAGCTTTCGGTGCGGGTGGAGCTTCTTTCGGCGACCGACTCCTTCTCGGAGCTTGAGCGGATCGCCTCTACCGCGCGCGCAAGGCTGCGCACCGTCCTTGGGCTTGACGCCAAGGTCCTGCTTGAATCCCCCAACACCCTGCAGCGGTTTGAGGGAAAGGCAAAACGCATTAAGGATTTAAGGAGCAAACACTGATGGAAACGAAAATTATGCTCGGCAATGAGGCCATCGCCCGCGGCGCATACGAGGCGGGTGCCAAGGTTTCAAGTGCCTATCCCGGAACCCCCAGCACCGAGATCAGCGAGTGCCTTGCCGCTTACAGCGAGGTCTATACCGAATGGGCGCCCAACGAAAAGGTGGCGCTTGAGGTGGCGGGCGGTGCCTCCATCTCGGGCGTGCGCGCCCTTGCGTGCATGAAGCACGTGGGGCTGAATGTGGCCTCCGACCCGCTTTACACCCTTGCCTACACCGGGGTTTCGGGCGGTCTTGTCGTGGTGGTGGCGGACGACCCCGGCCTTGCCTCCTCCCAGAACGAGCAGGATACCCGCATGATCGCCCGCTCGGCCCATCTTCCCGTCCTTGAGCCCTCGGACAGCGAGGAGGCCAAGGAGTTTACAAAGCTCGCCTTTGAGCTCAGCGAAAAATACGACACCCCCGTCATTCTGCGTACCACCACCAAGCTCTCGCACTCGCAGAGCGCGGTCACGCTTTCTCCCCGTCTTGAGATCGCCGACAAGACCTACGAGCGCTCGGTGCCCAAGTACGTGATGATGCCGGCATCCGCCATCGGCCGCCACAAGGTGGTGGAGGCAAGAGAGATCGCCCTTGCCGAGGATGCCTCCGCTATGAGCATCAACCGCATTGAAAAGGGATCGGGGATCGGCTTTATCACCTCGGGCATTGCCTACCAGTACGTGAAGGAGGCCGCCCCCCTTGCAAGCGTTCTGAAGCTCGGTCTTGTGAACCCCCTGCCGAAAAAGCTGATCGAGGAGTTCGTTTCGGCCTGTGACACCGTTTATGTCTTTGAGGAGCTTGAGCCGGTCATTGAGGAGCAGGTGCGCGCCATGGGCCTTACGGTCATCGGTAAGGAGGCCTTTACAAAGCAGGGCGAATACAGCGCCGCGCTTTTGCGCCGCGTCTTGTACGGCGAGGAGCCTGCCGCAAGGAAGCACGGGGGGCTGCCCGCCCGTCCGCCCATCCTCTGCCCCGGCTGCCCGCACCGCAGCGTGTTCTCGGTGCTCTCGCGCCTGAAGATCCACGCGGCAGGCGATATCGGCTGCTATACCCTCGGTGCGGTCGCGCCGCTTTCGGTGATCGACACCACCATCTGCATGGGTGCCTCGATCTCCACCCTCCACGGCATTGAGAAGGCGAAGGGCAAGGAGTTTATCAAGAACTGGGTCGCCGTGATCGGGGATTCCACCTTCTTACATACCGGCATCAATTCGCTTATTAATATGGTCTATAATAAATCAACGGCCACCGTCCTGATCCTTGACAACCGCACCACCGGCATGACCGGCCATCAGGAGCACGCCGCCACGGGTAAGACGCTGAAGGGCGAGGACACCTATGCCATCGACCTTGCCGCCCTCTGCCGTGCGGTGGGTGTGCCCGAGGTCATCGAGGTCAACGCCTTTGATGTTTCGGAGGTGGAAAGAACGGTCAAGGCGGCCGTGGCAAGCGATACCCTTACCGTCCTGATCTGCCGTGCCCCCTGCGCCCTCCTCAAGGGCCAGCGCTTCCCCGAGCGGTGCGTAGCCGATCCTGCGGCCTGCAAGAAGTGCGGCGCCTGTCTTCGCATCGGCTGTCCCGCTATCTCGAGGACCGAGGACGGCAAGGTCGTGATCGATCCTGCCGCCTGCAACGGGTGTGGGCTTTGTATGCAGTACTGCAAATTCGGTGCGATCGGAAAGGTGGAAAGATAAGATGAATATTATGATTGTCGGCGTGGGCGGGCAGGGTACCCTGCTCACCAGCCGCATTATCGGTAAGACGGCCGTTAAGGCAGGCCTTGAGGTCAAGATCTCGGAGGTGCACGGCATGGCCCAGCGCGGCGGCAGCGTGGTTACCTACGTCCGCTTTGGCGAGCGTGTCTATGAGCCTGTTTGCGAGGAGGGCGAGGTGGATGTGCTGATCGCCTTTGAGCGGCTGGAGGCCATGCGCTATGCCCACTATCTGAAGAAGGACGGCGTGCTTGTGGTCAATGACTGCCGGATCGATCCCATGACCGTGACGACCGGGGCCGCCTCCTATCCCGAGGGGATCCTTGATACCCTCGCCTGCGAGTACCGTACCCTCTCGCTTGACGGCGGTGAGGTGGCAAGAAGGCTTGGCAACAGCCGTGTTTTGAACTCGGTGGTGCTGGGCGCTGCCGCCCGCTACATCGGCTTTTCCGAGGATGCGTGGATAGATGTGCTGGCCGCCACCGTGCCCCCCAAGACGGTGGATGTGAACACCGCCGCCTTCCGCGCGGGCTATGCGATGAGTGAGGTAGGGGCATGATCTACAATCCTTCTCTTGAATGCGCCTCACGCGATGAGCTGACCGCCCTGCAGGGTGAGCGGCTTGTAAAGCTTGTTCATTACGTTTATGACCGCGTCCCCTTCTACAAGAAGAAGATGGAGGCGGCGGGGCTTCTGCCGGGTGACATCAAGGAGCTTGCGGACATCGTCAAGCTCCCCTTCACCACCAAGGATGACCTGCGTGAGAATTACCCCTTCGGCCTCTTTGCCGTACCGCATTCGGAGGTCGTGCGGATCCATGCATCCTCCGGCACCACCGGCAAGGCTACCGTGGTCGGCTATACGAAGGCCGACCTTGATGTGTGGGCCGAGTGTGTGGCGCGCTGCTTTACGATGGCCGGCGTCACAAAGGACGACATTATCCAGATCGCCTACGGCTACGGCCTCTTTACCGGCGGCCTCGGTGCCCATGCGGGGGCCGAGCGGGTGGGGGCAATGGTCGTGCCGATGAGCACCGGCAACACGAAAAAGCTCACCACCATGATGACCGACTTCGGGGCGACCGCCATTGCCTGTACCCCCTCGTACCTCCTTCATATCTCGGAGGTTCTGCGCGAGGAGGGATTGATGGATAAGGTAAAGCTCCGTACCGCCATCTGCGGTGCCGAGCCCTGGACCGAAAAGATGCGTAACGAGATCGAATCCAGCCTTGGCATCACCGCCCACGATATCTACGGCCTTTCCGAGGTCATGGGCCCCGGCGTTGCCGCCGACTGCTCCTTCCATACGGGGCTTCACGTGTGCGAGGACCACTTCTATCCCGAGATTCTTAAGGCCGATACCCTTACCCCCGCAGGGGACGGTGAGGTCGGGGAGCTTGTATTCACCACCTTTACAAAGGAGGCGCTCCCCCTGATCCGTTACCGCACGAAGGACCTGACGAGCATCACGCACGATACCTGCGCGTGCGGCAGGACCTCGGCCCGTATCTCCCGCTTCTGCGGCCGTAGCGATGATATGCTCATCATCCGCGGCGTCAACGTCTTCCCGAGCCAGGTGGAGGCAGCGCTGGTGGCCGTGGAGGAGGTCACCCCCCGTTACATGATGATCGTGGACCGTGTGGGCAACCTCGATACGCTTGAGATCCGCGTGGAGGTGGATGCCCGCTATTATACCGATGAGATCCGTGGGATCGAGAAGCTGACGAAGAAGATCGGCAGTGTCATTCAAAGCGCCCTCGGTCTCTCGGCCAAGATCACCCTTGTCGGGCCGAACACCCTGCAAAGGAGCGAGGGCAAGGCCGTGCACGTGGAAGACAAGAGAAAGCTTTATTAAGGAGGAACACGCAATGACAGTGAAGCAGCTTTCGGTATTTATTGAAAACAGAAAGGGCCGCCTTGGCGAGGTGCTGTCCGTGCTCAAGGAGAAGGGTGTGAACATCCTCTCGATGAGCCTTGCGGACACCACCGAATACGGTCTTCTGCGCCTGATCGTAACCGATCCCGAAAAGGGGAGGGCGAGCCTTGTTGAGGCCGGCTTTTCCGGTATGGTGGCCGATGTCTTTATCCTCAAGATCCCGCATAGAGCAGGGAGCCTGCAGGAGATCCTTGAGGTGATCTCTGCGCGCGGCATCAGCATTGAATATATGTACGGCCTTTCGGTTGGTGACCACGATGCCTGCGTTGTGATGAAAACGGGCGACCTTGCCCTTGCTGCGAGCGTTCTCCGTGAGGAGGGCATCGATGTCCTGTCCGAGGGGGAGCTTTCGGCTCTTTGATCCCGTCCGAAGGGGAAAAACTAAAAACCGCCGCAAAAAGCGCGGCATGGAGGAAATTTATGAAGTGGATGTCGCTTAATGACGTGCGCGAGGCCTTTCTCTCCTATTTTGAGAGCAAGGGGCACCTTCGCCTGCCGAGCTATTCTCTCGTTCCCAAGGGGGACCGCTCGCTTTTGCTGATCAACTCGGGCATGGCCCCGATGAAAAAGTTCTTTACGGGCGAGGTCACCCCGCCGAGCCCCCGCGTGGCCACCTGCCAGAAGTGCATCCGTACCCCCGACCTTGACCGCGTGGGGCACACCGCCCGCCACGGCACCTTCTTTGAGATGCTCGGCAACTTCTCGTTCGGTGACTATTTCAAGGAGGAGGCCATCGCCTTTGCGTGGGAGTTTCTGACCAAGGCGCTTGCGATCCCGGGGGAGCTCCTCTGGCCCTCGATCTTTGAAAATGACGAGGAGGCCTACACGATCTGGACCGAGAAGATCGGCGTTCCTGCCGAGAGGGTGGTCCGTCTTGGCAAGGCCGATAACTTCTGGGAGCACGGCCAGGGCCCCTGCGGCCCCTGCTCCGAGATCTATTTTGACCGCGGTGAGCGCTCCGGCTGCGGGCGTGCCGTCTGCCGCCCGGGCTGTGACTGCGACCGCTATATGGAGATCTGGAACAACGTATTTTCGCAGTTCTCAAATGACGGCAACGGCAACTATACCGAGCTTGCACAGAAGAACATCGATACCGGTATGGGCCTTGAGCGCCTTGCCTGCGTTTTGCAGGGGGTGGACAACCTCTTTGAGGTTGATACCGTGCGCGCGATCCTCGATGCGGTCGCGGCCATTGCGGGCAAGACCTACGGCAAGGGTGGGAATGACGATGTGTCGCTCCGCGTGGTTACCGACCATATCCGCTCTGCCTCCTTTATGATCGCAGACGGCGTCATCCCCTCGAATGAGGGCAGAGGCTACGTGCTCCGCCGTATTCTGCGCCGTGCCTCGCGCCACGGCAGGCTTCTTGGGATCATGCGCCCCTTCCTGCCCGAGATCGCCGAGGTGGCGATCGCGATGAGCGAGGGCGCGTACCCCGAGCTCCGTGAGAAGCACGACTATATTCTGCGTATTATCGGTACCGAGGAGGAGCGCTTCCATGCAACGCTCGATGCCGGGCTTTCGATGCTCAACGAGATCCTTGATGCCGAGGCGGGCAAGGAGGGTGCCACCCTTTCGGGGGCGGATGCCTTCAAGCTCTACGATACCTTCGGCTTCCCGCTTGACCTAACGCGTGAGATCGCTGCCGAGCGCGGCCTTCTCCTTGATGAGGAGGGCTTTACCGCCCTGATGAACGAGCAGCGTACCCGCGCACGTGCCGCCCGCGGTGCGACCGAGGGCTGGGCAGACCGCGCCGCGCTTCCTGCCGGGCTTCCCCCCACCGAATTTCTCGGCTATGAGGTGACCGAGGCCGGGGTGTGTGTGCTTGCCATCCTCAAGGACGGCGAGGCGGTGGATGCCGTAAGCGAGGGTGAGTGCACGATCGTTCTTGATAAGACCCCCTTCTACGGAGAGGGCGGCGGCCAGGTGGGGGATATCGGTACCCTTTCTTCTGGCGGCGTGGCCGTTACGGTGACCGATACCAAAAAGGCGGACGGGGTGTATCTCCATGAGGCCACCCTTCTTGAGGGTGTGCTGCACGTGGGGGATACCGTTTTCGCAAGCGTGGATGCCGACCGCCGCCGCGCCATCTGCCGCAACCACTCTGCCTGCCACCTTTTGCAGGCCGCGCTCCGCGCGGTGCTCGGCAAGCACGTGGAGCAGGCAGGCTCGTATGTGGACGAGCGCGAGCTGCGCTTTGACTTTACCCACTTCTCGGCCATGACGGCCGAGGAAAGAGGGGAGGTCGAGCGGCTTGTCAACCGTGCGATCCTTGCGGCCGCCCCTGCCGAAACGGTGGTGACCGACAAGGAAACGGCAACGAAAATGGGCGCCATGGCCCTCTTCTCCGAGAAATACGATGCGACCGTGCGGGTGGTGAAGATCGGCCCGACCTCCACCGAGCTTTGCGGCGGCACGCACGTTTCGAATACCGGGGAGATCGGTCTTTTCCGCATTCTTTCGGAAAGCTCGGTCGCGGCGGGTGTCCGCCGTATCTCGGCCGTTACAGGCGAGGGTGTTCTTTCCCTGCTTGACGGGCGCGAGGGGCTGCTTGCCGGTGTTTGCGAGAGGCTGAAGGCTCCCTCGTTTGCCGATCTTCTTGTTCGCGCCGAGCAGCTGAATGCCGAAATGAAGGAAACAAAGCGCCGCCTTGAGGCTGCCGAGGCCGAGGTTGCGCGCGGTCGGCTTACGGCGCTTCTTGCCTCGGCCGAGCCGATCGGAGATATCCGTCTTCTGACGGCCAAGCTTTCGATGACGGTGGATGAGGCGCGCAGCCTTGCCGACACGGTAAAGGAGAGCTGTGCCGATACCGTTGCCGTTTTTGCCGTGACGGCGGGCGAAAAGCTTACCTTCCTTGTTGCGGCGGGTAAGGATGCTGTGAAGGCAGGCGTGCACGCCGGCAAGCTTGTTGCGGCGGTGGCCGCCGTGACAGGCGGCCGCGGAGGCGGACGCCCCGACAGCGCCATGGCAGGCGGTGCCGACAGGACAAAGGTCGATCTTGCCCTTGCCGCGGCCAAGGAAATGCTTACAAAGTAAATAGGAAAAGCACCACCTTGATAGGTGTGTTCAATAGAGATTTTTCTCTTATGGGAAGCGGTACGGCACAAAGCCGTGCCACTTCCTTTTTCGTTCAAGAGATTTGCGGGATTGTTCCCACTCCGTTGTAGAATATTTCTACTGTTTGCTTTCTTTTAACCTTCTAAAAAATGTTGCTCTACTTATTTTTAATATCAAAGACGCTTGGTCGGCGGATATTTTTCCGTGCGAATAATCGTTTGCAACTCTATCAAAGAGCAAGGGGTCGATTTTTATTTGTCCACGACCTTTATAAACGTTTTGTTCTTTCGCTTTTTCTATTCCGCGCATTCTAAGCCTTTTTTTGCGCTCAAATTCACGGATATACATCGGCATCAAAAGTCTGTAATAGTAAAGGCGAGATTTGTCGTCTATTATGATATCCTCAGCATAAAGATAATCGCCAAAGCAAATAATTTCAAGCAGTCTTTTATTGAGACTGTCCGACCTTCTTACCAAATCATACATAGAGCGCTCTTTATAACTAACAGAATCTTTACCTTCAAAAGGCATAACGAAAAATCTATCGCCTGAATATCGCTTGTTGGTTTTTATAAGCCATTCTAAACGGTTCAATGCTTGCATACCACTTTCTTCCATCAACGCCCACAAATCTTCACGATGTTCACTTGGCGTTCTTTCCGCAATAAAAGTGGGAACTATGTTCTTACGTTCATATACGGCTTTTTTCACGCTCAAATCAAGCCCGGGAATACCTTGAAACAAGCGGTCAGGCAACATATCAATAACGTTGTAAAACGGTCTAAAGATATAGTTAAATGCACCGTCTTCCCATTCTTCATATTCAATTTTAGCAATTTTGTAAATGAACTTATAATCATCTTCAAGACAGATAAAGCCCATTGTAGTTAACTTTCTCATTTTATTTCTCCGTTAATTTCTTGTAAGCGGGGAGCAATATCTTTTCAAATCTTTGTTTTAATATATATTTGTAAAATTCTTTATGGGTATCGGTTAAAAACGGTGTTTCGTCAATTAATTCGTCTATTTTTTCTTGCGAATATCTTTCGCAAATTTTTATAACCGCTTCATTGCATTCCTTAAACTCTAATGAATTGATTACTTCAAAATAAGAACTTTTTTTACCGTTTAGTTGAACTTGCGACGTTGGGAATTTGTAAATCCTTTCGTTCGTCATTTCTTCCGACTGCATAATCTGTTTCATCATATCATCATCTACAAGCTGAGCGTAAAGCGATGAACCATTATCAAAAACGGGGGCAAGTGTATATTTGTTGTTCTTTTTTAAGAATCCCCAATTTCCACCGTGTCTATCAAAGTTTCCAATTAAGGCGTCCACAACGTAAATATCCCAAAACATACTTATCGTTTCTTCAACGTTCGTAAGTTTTACATTATCTCGAAGCATTTGCATTATATCTTGATAGGAATATTGATAGGTTTCCTTATCCTGTTCAAGAGAACTTTCGCCAACATCGTTAAAGGGTACGAATTGCGTTTCGCCGCTAATAAAATTTTTGCACGCCACAACTTGCTCGCCATTGTATAATCCAAGATAGGTGTCTTGCGTTTCAAAGCCAAGCAACTCAAAAATATGCGAGCCGATGTACTCAGAGATGTGATTAAGACGTTTTACACCAAAATTTGTTTGCTTTTGAAATTTAATCATATATTCAAAGCCGTCAACATTTACGCCAAATTTGCGTTCTGTTCCACCATAATATGTGTTGGTTCTTTCGTATTTTGAAAAGTCTATCATATAATCTCCTCTATAAATCAATAGGGTTATGTTTTCGTTTTGACACGATAACTATAACACATATTGAAAGTAATGTCAAGCAATTATGGCGCCTGTATCAATAGAATTATAGATTTATTTTGATACTTTTTGTTGTTTCCTGCTTAAAAGATAATTTATGCATAGAAAAAGAACTTAGATTTTTACGTCTAAGTTCTAGCTTTCTTTGATTCACCCGAAATAGTGTATTCCTATTGATTTTAATTTGTTTTTCAAATTCCCTATGAAATACACCCATCAAGGTGGTGCTTTTTTTGCGGAGCGCATGGAGCGCGGCTTAAAGGTAAGGGGATCCTTACCTTTCTTCCTCATCCTCGCGTGCGGCCCTGCCGATGCGGAAAAGACCGACTGTGATATCGTCCCGCGGCTCACTGATGCGTGCGGTGGCCTCTGCCACGATGCGGTTGGCAAGGAAGGAAAGATCCCCTTCTCCTTGGGACGAAAGGAGAGGAAAGAGCCAGGCGGGCTCCTCCTCATTCGGAAGGATGCCGTCCGAGAGGAGAACGATAAGGTCGCCCTCCTCCACCTCCACGTTCAGAAGCTCGGCATCCGGCGTGCGCGTCAGCCCAAGCGGGATGGTGCGGCTCTTTACGCGCAGGATCTCGCCTCCCCGCTTGATATAGGAGGGGGCGGCGCCGCTTTTCAAGAAGGCCGCGTGCCCCGAAAAAAGATCAAAGATCAGCATATCGACCGTGGCCGAGCACTCGCTTTGGCGTGCGCGGACCAGGCTGTTGAGCATACGGACGGCCACGCGGCGACTACAGCCCGCCGAAAGAAGCACGCGCAGAAATTCAACCGACACCTCGGCCACGGCCGCCGCCTCCTCGCCCTTCCCCATGCCATCCGAAAGGACGGCGTAAAAATAGCCGTCAGGCGAGGTGAAGTGGCGGAGCCTGTCCCCCGAGCCGACAAGCGGGAGCGAGGAGGAGGCCGCCGACACGGCAAAGCGCTCTACCCCCTGCATGGTAAGAACAAGCGCGCCGTCAAGCGTTTCTGCTGTCGGCCTTGAAAGGGGGAGCGCAACCGCCCCTTCCGCCAGCCCGTGTATCTCCTCCTCGCGCCCCAAAAGCTGTGTGCCCACCGCCGCGCCGACCGCCACGCGGCAGCGCCGCCCGGCCGTGACCGAGCAGGCAAGCGGGGAACGGCGGCCAAGGGCGGCACAAAGGCGCTCTGTTGCCTCCCTGTCCTCTCCCTCCTCGCTTCTGTCGGCCGCCTCGGCATCCGAAAGAAGCCTTGAGAGCATGGCGTAATCAAGTGAAAGCGCCTCGTTTCTGTCCCCCTTGTGCCGCCGCAGGGCCATGGCGGCGCACTCCTCGCGGATCTCGTCAAGAATGGTACCGATCCGCGGGCATCCCTGCCCGAGTGCCTCGGGCAGGTCCTCCTCTGCGATGCGGCCGGTATCGCGCAGGCGCTTTGAAAGCGAAAGGATGGCACCCTCGGCTACCCGGTCAGCCTGCTCCCAGCAGCGTATGCGGCTTGAGCAGGTCGAGCAGTAGCGCGCGCACACCCGCTGGCACTCGGAAAAATATTCGGTGACCGAGGGGCGGCGCTCCTCGCTTGACAGGCGGTGAAAGAGGGTGGAAAGCTCAAGAAGCGCGGCGCTGAGCCGCGAGAGCTGTGCGCCCCCCTCCTGCCTTTTTCTTGCCGCCCCTCTGGTGGCCGCAAGGAGGCGGGTGCGGACATCGCCCTCGGCGGCCGTGCCCTCGCCGCCCGCCGTCTTCAGGATGGGCAGAAGCAGAAGGGCGGCCACGGTCGCCTCGGGTGCGACCTCAAGAAAGCCCGAAAGGCCGTCCGTATAAACCGAAAAGGCGATCGCGCCCGAAAGCCCAAAGAGAAGCCCCGCCACCGTGCCGAGCGGAAAAAGAATCCCGGATACGAGCCCAAGGAGGGCAAAGGCCGCGGCGCGCACCGGCCCAAAGAGAAGCCCGGCAAGAAGGCCGAGTGCCCCTGCCCGTGCCGCGCCGTATCGCCTTGCCGCAAAGAGGGTGACGGAGGAGGTGAAGAGGGCGGCAAGCGAAAGCCCGAAGAGAAAGAGGGGCAGAAGGGCAAAGGCGAGCGAAAGGATCAGGGAAAGGAGCGAAAGATAAAGAAGCGCCCATCCCCTCGGCGTTCTTGCCGAGAGCTCGCCCGAAAGCGAAAGGGTGGCCGCATCCTGCTCCTCTGCCCACGAAAAAAGGGTGGCAAGAAGGGTGGGGGCAAGCACGGATGCCGCCGCAAAGTACAGGGCAAAGTCGCGCGTGCCGCTAACGGCGAGCTCATAGCCCGCAAGCGCCGCCCCCGTAAGGGCTGCTGACAGAATGCGAAGGCCGAGCCCCTCGGAAAAGAGCGTGTCGGTTAGGGGCAGGATCGCCCGTTTTTTGACGGGGAGAGAGAAAATAACGCGCAAAAGGAGAAGAAATGCCGTTGCGGTGGCAAAGATGCCCCCCACACCCCCCATACGCAAGGCACCGAGGATGCCGCCGAGAAAGGCGGGCACCACCCGCCGTCTTTTGACGGCAAGATAGGCAAGCGCGAAGGGATACATGCCGTAGGCAAGGTGGGTGCGGGCAAAGAGGGCGGCAAGGCCGAAGGTGGCGGCGTACAAAAGGATCTCGCGCCCCCTGCGCGCGCCCTTCTCCTTTATTTCGGGGAAAAGGAGAGAGATGATCCCGCCGACACCGCCCCCCTCCTCTTCGATGAAGGGGATACCGTTTTCTTTTGCTTTCATAAAGCTTGTCCTCCCAAAAGATCTTCCATATATAGAATAGCAAGGGGGGCGCGCGGATTCTGTCATACCCTCGGGGCATTTCCCATCTTCTTTTGTCAGAAGGCCGCGCTCTGTGCAGGCGCGTGCCGCCACATGGCGAAAGCCGCCCCCGCGTGAAAAAAGTTGGGGACTTCTTGAAAAAAAGGGGCGGATGTGCTACAATAAGGAAAAGCTCCCCGCATATATAGATAGAAGATAGGGGGCTTTTATGACGAATGATAAAAAAACGCCGCCGCACGGCCGCGCACGGCTGACGGTGGACCTTTCAAGGCTTTTATATAACTACCGCCTCTTGAGGGAGCGGCTTCTTGCAAGCGGCACAGAGCCGATGGCGGTGGTCAAGGCGGATGCCTACGGCCATGGGGCCGTGCAGGTCGCATGTGCGCTCTATGGCGCGGGGCTTTCGCGCTTTGCCGTTTCCTCTCTTTCGGAGGGGCTTGCCCTGCGTACGGCCCTCCCCTCGGCCGATATC
Source organism: Eubacteriales bacterium (assembly GCA_045587985.1). Taxonomy (GTDB): domain Bacteria; phylum Bacillota; class Clostridia; order Oscillospirales; family CAG-272; genus UBA1740. Next base: position 15,708 of record JAZNDG010000051.1, read on the forward strand.
CTGATCCTTGGCTATACACCGCCCGAGGACATCGCGCTCGCCGCCGATGCGGGCATGACGCTCACGGTGCACAGCCTCGCGTATGCGAAAACGGTTTCGCGCGTTGCAAAGCGGCCGATCTCGGCGCACATCAAGCTGAACAGCGGCATGAACCGCACGGGCTTTCCCCTCCACGCCCCCTCGTACGATGCGAGCATTGAGGGGGTTCTTGCGGCATCCGCCCTGCCACGCCTTTTGTTGAGCGGGATCTACTCGCACCTTGCCACCGCCGAGGATGCGAGCTGCTTTTACACCCTGCGCCAGGTTGCGCGCTTTCGCGCGGCGCTTCTGTCGCTTCGGCGGCGGGGGCTTTCGCTTCCTGCCCATCTTGCGGCCTCCTCGGCCGTTCTTATGCACGCAGCCCCTCCGCTTGCCTACGCGCGGCTCGGGCTTGCGCTTTACGGCTATGCACCCATCGGGTGCGAGAATAACGCGGGGCTTTTGCCTGTTGCGCGCCTCACCGTCCCCTTGGCCCAAAGCTACCCGATCCCGCGCGGCGAGGCGGTGGGCTACGGTGCCGATTTTGTGGCGAGGCGGCGCGAGAGGATCGGCATCCTCCCCATCGGGTATGCGGACGGGCTGCCAAGGGCGGCAAGCGGTGCGCCCATTCGCTTTGGCCGGCACTTCGCCCCGATCGTTGGGCGGATCTCGATGGATGCCACGGCCGTTCTTCTGACAAACCTGCCGCGCCCCTCTTCGCTTGCCACCGTCTTTGGCGAGGAGGCAGGGGACCTATACCGCCTTTCGGATGCGGCGAACACCATACCGTACGAGATCCTGTCGGGCCTCGGACCACGAATTGTAAGGGAGTATCAAAATGGAGAAGATCACGGGACTTGTGATCCTTAATAAGGAGGCGGGCATGACCTCGCAGAGCGCCGTTTCGCGCGTGCGGCGGCTTTTCGGCGCCGACAAGGCCGGGCACAGCGGCACGCTTGACCCAATGGCCGAGGGGGTGCTGCCCATCCTGCTCGGAAGGGCGACCGTTGCCTCCGAGCTTCTCCTTTCGGGGGACAAGCATTATACCGCCCGCCTGCGCCTTGGCATCACCACCGATACCGAGGACAT
>JAZNDG010000052.1:0-14759 GCA_045587985.1 Eubacteriales bacterium
TCCTCGGCGATGCGGGCCTCCTCGGCGATGCGGGCCTCCTCGGCAAGGCGGGCCTCCTCGGCGATGCGGGCATCATATTCGGCTATTCTGACCGCCGCTTCCTGCTGGACGGAAACAAAGCGGGCGCACATCGGCATATCCTCATCCCCATACACAAACTCGAGCGTATCCTTGAGTGTGGTATCGTCATCCGTCTGCTTCCCTCTGGTGGCCGCGGCGATCGAGGGGAGGATGCGGAGGGAAAGTGCACTGTCTAACGCCTCGGCGGCCTCGCCGTTTGCCGAAACCAAGAGGCATACCTGGTGCTCAAAGGAAAGAAGCTGCTTGTTTCCGATCTTGAAGTCCGAGCGCTTGGTGGCATATTCCTCGAGCTTATCGATCCTCTTATACTGGCTCTCGGCAATGCGGTGCGCCTTACCCTCGGCATTCGCCATATATTCAAGCTGGTACCTGTTGCAGCCCCGATGGCTCGAATGCTGCTCGGGCAGGGGGGTTCTTGTAAAGGAAACAATATTGTAGGCGGCGTTGGCAAGCATGGTAGGCGGGAGCATATCCACCGATTCACGGTCCGAAAGCCTCACCATCAGCTTAAGGTTCTTCGGAATGCTGTATCCGACATTTGCGCCAAGACCGTTATAGATGCGGATATCGTTACGCTCGCGCGGGGACGCGATATAAGCAAGGAAGGGCTTGATGTATTCCTTCAGCTGCTCGACCCCTGCGCCGTCAATGGCCGAAATGAAGATCTTCTCCTTCTCGGCCGAGGCGGCATCCAGCGTAAGCAGGATCGGCCGCTTCATGCTGTTGCCGTACTCATCATGGCTAAAGAACATATCCTGTCTTTCTTCGCCGTCCTTCAGCTTATCGACATATACACCTGTGCCGAAATGCTCGGACGCAAGCATGACGAAGGATTTGAATTCATCCGAATCAAGACCGTCCACGATCACAAGCTGGGAGATAGCAAGCGAGGTGATAAACCGCGCCGAAACACCCACATCCGGCTTCATGCCCTTATCACGGGCAAAGCCCTCGAAATCCGCAATGGCATCGGCCATACGGAAATCGGTTTTGACGTACTGGCGGATCAGCTCCTCCGCATCGCTCTCGGTGTCCTCGGCGGTGTCGGTGGTCTCAAGCTCCACATGATCAAACTCCTCCTTGAACATCATGTCGGTCGAGAGGAACGGCAGCTCCTCTGCCCCTGCAAAATGCTCCTTGTTGGCAGCCTCGATCTCTGCTCTTTTCGCCTTGTAGAGCCTGCTCCTGTCCACGTAATCAAGCACAAGGAATACAAGCGAGGCGCTGGCGATGATGCCTGCCAGAATACCCACAAAGGGAGAATCCAGCTCGGTCACAGTATTGAATATGGCAAGGCTTGCGGCAACGAGCAGCGCGCCGATGCCGAAGAGTGTGTTTTTGATGGTTTTTTTCATAAAGCCGTAATCAGCCTCCAGTGTAAAATGATCCTCCGTCACGTTGGTCACGGATTGAATGTAGTCAATCAGCCTCTCTCCGTCCGGAGGAAGCACGGCGCCATCGACCGTAAGCGTGCCCTGCAGCCGTATATCGGCCGAGCTTGCACCCACCGAAACATCGTAGCAGCCCTTTTCGGTTTCGTACCTGCCCCCTTTATATATCTTTGGGAGCCGGATCTTTACGGCGATCTGCTTGCGCTCACGCGGAGCGAGCGTGACCTGCAAAAAGCCGCAAAGCTCTGCCCTTGGCCGTATGACCGCGCTCTTTTGGTGTCCGATATACACCTGCACGGTTTCGGTGGCGGTTTCGTAGCCAACGTTTTCAAGCGTGAGCTTTACAGTATCCTCCTCAATACCGAGGGCGGAATACCGGAATTTCGAGTAGGTTAGGCCATGTCCGAAGGGATAGCCGACAATCATATCCGCGGTGGTATAGTAGCGGTATCCCACAAAGGGGCCCGAGCGCAGCCCGTAGGTCTCTTTGTACATCGCCCTCTTTCTGAAGGCGGCGTTGCTGCCTGCATAGAGCGTATAGGCAAGCTTGCCCGAGGGCGAGCGCTCACCCGAAAGAAGCGCGGCAAGCGCCGAGGGCGAGGAGGCGGAATAGAGCGGCATCATCAGAAGCCCCCTGAAGCCTCTTGTGAACTCGATGTCCACCGAATGCCCCGAGGCAAGAACGCCGATCACCCGCTTGCCCATCCGCAAAAGAACATCGGCAATATGCATCTGCTCGGCCGGCAATAAGAGGGTTTCGTTTCTCTGTATCTTCTTTTCCTGCTCGTACCCAAAGCCAAGAAGCAAAATGACCGTGGATGCACTCTCGGCAACCTTCAGGGCATGCGAGCGAAAGCGGTTCTCGCCGGTGACCTCTATGGCATAGCCGCCCTCAATGCCCGCGCATCTGTACCCACGCGCCGTCATCTCGCGGCCCAGCTCCTCGGCAAAGCCCTCCTCGCGCTCGGCAAACGAGCCGCCGATGATGGCGATCCGTCTTTCTCTTCTGAGGGGAAGGATCCTTTCCTTGTTTTTGAGAAGAACGGCCGATCTCGTCACCGCATCCCACTCGGTCGCCTCGGCCGCTTCCTCTTTAGCATCATCGGCCTTTTGCGGCTCTATCGAGTCAAGAAAGGTGAGAACCCCATCCACCGCGCGGTCAATATCCTCAGGGGAGATCACGGTGTGCTCCCGCTGTGCATCAAGGATCTGCTCGGGCGTGATATCCCCACCGCGCTCGGCGGCGGCCATCATTTTTTTGTATCGGTTAAGGGCGGTCTCAAGCGCATTGGCAGATGCCTCAAGGCAGATGACCCCCGAGGCGATAAGATGCACGGTATTTTCCTCGGTCGCCTTCATGCAGATGCGCCATCTGCCAAGATCGTCCCAGGGGGTGTAGCCGGCAAGCGCCCTGTCGTACTGCTCGTTAAGCGGCCGCTCATCGGTCACCACGGCATCGGCGGCCGCATCGGCTGCCGCCTGCCGATAGGGAGAAAGGACCATCTCGCCGAGAACGCGGGCAGAGGGCTTGGCATCAAGCCACGCAAGCTCACCTACGCTCAGGTAATACCCCGAGGCGGCTACCGGAAGCCCCGCATCCTTGGCGGCCTTCATATGGGCGGCAGAAAATTCGGCGGCAAGGAAGGGATCCTCGCTGATCTCTCTGCGGTAGGGCGCAATTTTGATCTTGGCACCCGGGGCGATCGCAAGCCCCGCCTCATCCGCAAGCATAAGCGCTGCTCTTCTTTTTGCGGTGGCATACCAAACGTCCCTTGACCACGAATGAGAGAGCGCCGTAAAATGCGGGATGGTGCTCCGCCCGTAATCCTTCATATTCCGAACCAAAGCTCCGCGCAGACCGAGGATCTTGAAATCCTTGCCGGCAAGCGTACCTGTCTCGGTCAGAATCCGTATCTTCTGACTGTCGGTGAGCTTCTCTATCGTTTCACTGTGTGTTAGCATCGTTTACTCCAATACATTCCGCCCCGGGCGGCATTGATCGAATCAAAAAGAAATATGTTCGAGTGCACCTTCAAGCGCCGAGAGCGTCAGCCCTCCCCCGCGCATGGAAAGATAGATAAACGCCAAAAGGCCGAGGATAATGACACCGAAGGAAAGAAGAGCGGCAAGGCCGCGGCCCGAATCGCAAAAGCGCTCGACCTCCGACTCGGGGGACACCCGCGGTGCTTCCTCATCGGCATCCCTTTTCACATCGTACCAGGGGATCACGCGGCCGTGGCGGACGGCATATTTATAGCTGCCCGACAGCACCCAGAGAACGAATACGCGGAAATCCACGCACTTATCCGAAAGCACGACCCCCTTTTCAAGGGCGTAGGTATCGCCCGAGGCCGCCTTCATATTCTTGACCTCCACGTGGGAGGACTTGATCGTATCTCCGTTTGAATCCAGCTGGATCAGCTTGAACTCCATGGCGCTTACATCAAAGGGTGCCTCATTGAAAAAGCGCAGGATGAGGCACTTTTTCTTGCCCCTTTCGACAATCATATACTGCTTAAGAGCCATACACCCCGCAACCTGCGGATGGTGGTAAAGCCCTTTATCAATCCAATTGACACTCCCCATTACTTCAAAACCACCTTAACGCCTTTTTTCATTCTGCCGAGCACCAGGATAAAGAGCGAGAGGGCACCGGCGAAAACAGAAGGAATTGCGAAAAATTTGATATCAAAGCTACCGAGCAGCCTGACTGCGAAGATGCTGAGGACCCCGCTTGCCGTGTAATGAATGAGATAAAACATAAGCAGGGTAACGAAGGAGGCCGCAAGAAAATAAAGAAGCATCCAAATCCCCCTGATCCTTGCAAAGGAAGGATCGATCACCTCTCCTTCGTTGACGCTTGTAAGCGAGATGGCAACATAGGAGGTGGCATCGTGCAGGCGCACGGGGCGACTGCGCGTGGCACCGTATGTGCTTTCACGGAGCGTCAGGGTCCCGATCACCTTATTCTTGTTATTGACCATCACGATGGAGGCCACATAGCTTTTGACACCCGCGCCGATCGTGAGCTGTACGTATTTATAGCCCTCTACCGTATAGAGCGCATACCGCTCGATATACTTGCGGATCTCGGGCCGCGCCTCATATAAAACGGCGCGCCCCTCGGGATAGGTGAATTTCTTCAGCCCACGGCCGAGGATCGGGCGCACATCGTAGCTCGTCTTTAAAAGGCGGCTCGGCAATACCGTTGTCATAAGAAAGGTATATACCGAGAGGCCGGCAGACAAAAGCAGGACGTGCAGTATGATTTCAAGAACCGTATTTGTCGTCATTTTTCGGTCTTTCTCCCATCAGCAGTCGTTTAATTTTCGGGAAGGATGGGGAGCTGCCCCATGCTCTGATACATTTCAAAGTATGCGCTTACATCCTCAGGAGAGACGAGGGCGCCGTTTGCCGAAAGATTGTCGATCAACAGCTCCGCCACCTTCTCCGTCAGCCCCTCGGGCGCATATACACCGTAATTCTCAAGCGCCACGAAAATGTCGGTCGCCACCGAATCAACGCGCTTATCCCCGCGCACGGTGGCCGAGGAGGAAAGGATGTCCGCGATCATCTCGTAAAGCGCATCGCGGTCCTCCATCGGGAAGCGCGAAAGGTCACCGATCTCGTCTGCCACCGCGCTGATCACGATATCATCAACGATCGGCACGATCTTGGTCATTCTCGGATTTTTGCGGAGCTCCTTTTTCAATTCATCTACGAGATTCCCCTCGGCAAAGATATCGGCAGCATTCGTATAGCCGCCGTCCGCCAGCGCCGATTCGTGCGAGCGGAGGATGGATGCAAGGCTCAGAACGGTACCGAGGTCCTTCCCCACGTAGCGGGGCTGGGTTTTGGAGAGCACGGTTAAAAGCTCGTCAAAAAAGCGGTCAATATACGCGGCGCCAAGATCCGGCCGCTCAAGCTCCATATAGTCGGTTCTGAGCAACCAGGCCTCGGACATATCCCGCACCGCGATCGAGAGCATCAGCCGCGCTGTCGGAGACTCGCTCATCTTGCCAAGCAGCTCACCGAGAGCGGCCGAGCTTTCATCGTCAAGCTGCCCGACCTGCTCCATCGTCTTGAAGAAGTCATTCACCCCAAGCTCGCGGAGGATGCTCACCTCCCTGTTGAAGGAGGTCCATTCTCCGGCGCAGGGGGCGGTGGTGGCCATATTGAACCACATCCCGCCGCCGCACACATCAACCGCCGTCACCATAAAATCATCCGACCACTCGGAGATCTCAAGGACCTCGGCAGGCATCGTTTGCGTTTCGGGATCAAGGAATTCCGAAACAAGACCGAGAAGGTTATCAGAGGTCTTGATAAGGCCGGTAATGGGAGAGAGGGAGAGGATGGTAAGGAATATACCGGCGGCAAGGCCGATCCAACCGCCGATCCTCTTTGAATGCTTGAGCGAGAGCAGGTCCTCCTCCGATTTGTAGTCCTCCTCAGCCGCCGAAAGCTTCCTGCGGGAGGAGAGGATCAGGCGCATCACGAGTGAAAGGATCAGGCGGATCACGCTGAAGCAGGGCAGGAAAAGAACGAGAGTGACCACCATCCCGATAAGCACGAGGGCAACCTCTGCAAAGGACCCGATGGCCTCCTCAAGCATAGAGGTGAGCTCATAAGCCGCAAGCAGATCCCGGATCGGCTCCTCAAGCACGGCCGAAAGGAGAATGGCAAGCCCCGCACCGAGAAAGGCAGACGCCACAAGGATCGCAAGATGAATGGCCGAGCGAAAGCCGCCCAGCTTATATCCCTTCCGCACCGAGGAAAAAACCGTGAGGAAGGTGATGACCAAGAAAATCGGTGTCATAAGTGTGTATGTCATTCTCTGCTCTCCTATCCGAAGGGCGGCCTCAAAGGAGGTCGTACATTGATTTGAATAAAAAATCGATTTTTTGCTTTTTTATGCAAGTTTTTTGCATGTTTTGCATATTTTTATATAATATTTAATATTATATATCCACGTATCAAGTTTGTCAATTGCTTTTTTATTATTTCGTATATATTGACAAGCCGCTGTGCTTTTGCCACATCATTTCTGCCCTATTTATAGCGTAGTGCACAAAAAAGAAAAAAATGCCCCCGACCGCGGTCGGGGGCATGCAATATAGACTGTATCAGCGGTTCTTCTTCAGGCATTCGGGGCAGCCGCGGCCGGCATTCCGCAGATAGACCGGGCTCTTCCACTCGTGGCCGTGGCGGCACATCCACCATACCGGCTTTTGCGAGCTCCCCTTGACCTCACAGGGCTTCAGATCCCCGTTTTTGTAGGGATGCCACTCCTCGGCGAGCGAGGGGTTGACGAGCAAAAGGCTCTGGTATCCGGGAGCACAGGGGGAAGAAATGCGCGGGCAATCCGCAGGGGTCTGCGCGGGAGAAGAAGGATCGGAAGAGGGCTTTTCCTCGGTAAGGGGACGGTTGACGGGACACCCGGTGCTCTCCTTATCCCTACGGCAGGAGGAATGGCAGGAGCCGTTGCTCCAGCAGGGGGCGGGCGTTTCCTTTTGCGGGGGTACAAGCTCTTCCCTCACCTCATCCTCCTTCTCAAGCCTTGCTCTGTAAACACGGATGCAAAGGGCGACCACAGCGGCCACGACCAAAACACCGACAGAGGCAAGGATCACAAGAAGCGCCGTGCGATCCTCTTCTTCCTTTTCGGCGCAAATATCGCACGCGCCGTTTCCGTCCCTATCCACGCACGCACCGACAGGGTCGCCGCAGCCGTTAAGGCAGGCATGGCCTCCTGCGGCAGCAGTATGGTTATTACAGGCCCAGGCTACCACAACAGGCGAAAGGCCGATCACACGGAAGGTGATATAACCACCGTCCACCGACAGTGTCCCATCCTTTGAGCTGAAGGCTTCAACGCCGCCTGCGGTTTTACCGAAGGCGGAGGCAGAAAACATATGAACGGCATACACATCGTGCTTGCCCGCCACAAAGCCGGGAAGCTCGGATGCCTTGATCCGGATCTCGAAAACCCCATCGGCAGGATAATGCTCACGGCCTACTGTCACAAGATCCCCCGCCACTACCTTGCAAAGCTCAAATTCAAAAAAGCGCTTATGAAGGGCCGAATGGCCTCTTACCCCGGAGGGGAGCGCAGCCGTCAGTGCGGTGCGGATCTCGGCGGGCGTTGTGTATTCAAGCGCAAGAAGCTCCTCGGTCAGAACGATCTCCGCAGCGCCGTCCGAAAGGGCATATACCTCCTCGGAAACAAAGTCACACACGGTGCACCTTCTGCGCAGAAGGCCATCCATCCTCTCAAGCCGATAGTCATGCGCTTCGCAAGCGGTGATTGCCGATGCCGAAACGGCGCCCGTAAAAAGGAGGGCGCAGAGCATCACAGCCGCAAGAAGAAAGGCAACGCCTCTTGCACGGTAGTTCCCCTTTACCTTTGCGTTCATAAAATACCCCTTCTGTTTTCCGAGCGAGCAAGGCCCTCTGAGCGGAAAACGGATCGTTTTATAGCTATACCGTACATTATTATAGCATTCCTTTCGCCCGATTTCAAGACCCTTATTCTTTTTTTAGGGTGTGCGCGCGTTTTTTATTGTTTTTCATTGGAAAAACGGATGGGGAAAAGAAAAAAGAGATACTTTGTATCTCTTTTTTCTCTTTTTTACTTGCGCATGATCTTGACATTGGCGGGCAGGATCCCCGTGGCCTCATACACGATCTCGCTGATGTTTGCCACCTGGGATGCGACAAGCTCCTCGGCCGAGGAAACGATCACGTTGATCTTATCGCCGCTTATGACCGCCACGCAGTTTTCAAAGCCCTTGGCCTTGATGAGGCTTTCGATATTTGCCTCGTTCTGGATATCCTCGGCGATCGAGGCCATCTCTGCCATGGCCGCCTGCTTGGTAGCCTCCTCGGCATCCTCGCTCTCTACCACCGTCTGCAGGACCTCAAGCGCCTCGTCACGCGCCTCCTGGCGCGAAAGCTGGGTGGCGCTGAAGTAGGTCGAAACATTGACGGTATCGCCGCCGTTATCCGTACCGGTCATGTTGTTATCCCCGTAGCCGATGTCATCCCCCGTACCGTAGAACCAATGGTAATTGAGGTACACGGCCACGCCGATGAGCAAAACGGCACACGCAATGATCACGCCGCGCTTGCTTACCTTCCCTAAGAGCTTCGATTTGAAAAGAATTTTTGCCATAACTGTTCCTCCACCTGATTTACTTTTTGCTACGCTACATCTATATGTGCCGCCATGAAGAGATATTCCGCCTTTTTTATTTTTTTGCCGCGACCGTAATGCGGTGGCGGCCGATGCCGAGAGCGGCCGAAAGCAGGTTTGTGATGCTCTCTCTGACGGCGGGGTCACCTCCCCCCGTGCAGACCACCGCCACCCCTGCGATCCTTGGCGGGCGGGTTTCAAGGAGGAGCCCCTTTCCGCCCGAGGTGATATAGCCACCGTCACGCTCGGCATAGACAGAGCTTTCCCCGGCCTCAAGCGTCAGAAGAACCCGCACCGAGCCGACCCCCTCCACCTCGGAGCAGAGGGCGCGCACCTCCTCGGTCAAGGTGGCACGGTACGCCTCGCTGTCGGCCGCCTTCGGCGCTCCTTCCTCTTGGGTGCTTCCGAGAAGAAGGAGGAGAAGCCCTCCGAGAAGCAAAAGGAGGAGCGTCCACTTCCCTTTCATATTCTTAAGGATGCGGAGAAGCGCCTCACCCTTCAATATAGATCACCTCGCAATCAGCCCCGGTTTCCTCTTCAACATAGCGCACAAGGGAGGGGATATCGGCACTTGCCGCCCGCCCCGCAAGCATCACGGTGATGTGGCGCAAAATCACCGTATCATCTACGGTATCCCCCTCTGCGGTGACCGAAATATCCTCCGCGCGGATGCCATAGCGCTCGGATAGGTGGGCGGCCATCCCCTCCCCCACTGCCTCCAGCGTGACCTTCTGCAAATAGTCCTCCTCCCCCACCTCAAAATCAAGCCTTTCAAGAATGGCCGAATAGTCGCTCGGCAGGCTTGAAAGGAGGGTGGGCAGGGGGAGCACGACTGCCGAAAGAACCCCGATCGACAAAACAAAATTGACCGTTTTTCTCATCTTCTCATCACTCGGAAGGAGCGAAAGGATCGCCGTGACGGCCGAGGTGACAAGAAGAGCAATCAGATAATCCCGCATCGTATCTCCTTACATGGCCGGCAGCGTGCGGGCAAAGGAGGCTGCTACGAAAAGAAAGACAAGCCCCGAAAAGGCGACCGAGGCAAGCGCAAGATCAAAAAGCGCGCGGAAGCCGCCAATCAGCCTGCGCGGTACATCTAAAGAGAGCATACCCGCCGCGCCCGAAAGGAGCGAAAGCGCAAGACGGGAAAGAAAAAGCTCAAGAAGCAGGGGGATCATGGGTAGCAAGACCGCCGCCGCCACGGTAGCCCCTGCCGTGCTGCGGACAAGTGCAACCGAGGCAAGCGCCGTGCCAAGCGAGCCCGAAACCGCCCCCCCCACGACCGGGACCATCTGCCCCACCGCAAAGCGCAGACTGCGCAGGGTAAAGGAATCCCCCGCCGTGGCAAGGGAGGAGCCGAGCGCCTCGGCCGCCACCAAAAGGACCGAGAAGAAGCCGAGAACCGTAATATACAGCGTGCGCAAGGTCGCCGCGACCCCCTCGGTCCTTACCTCACCCACTGAGGAAACGAGCAAAAATCCCATCATGACCCGCAAAAGCGGTAAAAGCGCACGCCCCACAAGGTAATCAAGGAGCAAGGAGAGCCCTGCCATCACCCCGCCCGAGGCGGCGGCAGAAGCGGCATTCCCCCCTGCGAGATAAAGACCGCCCATCACCGGGGCGGCGGCGCTTGCAAGAGAGGAAAGATCCGAAAGATAGCTGCCCGCACGGGTGAACACGCCGAAAAAGCGGTCGTATAGCATCAGGATAAGAACCACCGAAAGCACGACCTCGCCGATGCGCGCGGTGAGAGTGCCGAAGCCCTCGCGCAGAAGGTGAAAAAGCGAAAAGAGCACAAGAAGGCCGATCACCGAAAGGATGGGGGCAAAAAGGCGCGGTGCCGTGCTTGCTGCCGATTTGGCAAGCAGCTCAAAAAGATGCCGCACCCCCACCGATTCGCGCACCGCAGCCCCGTCCTTGACATCGGGCAAGCCCTCGGCAAGCGAGGGAGGGATCGACTCGGAAAGAGAATCAAGGTATTCCTCCGGCTCCTTTGCGCTTGCAGATATGGGAAGAAGGAGCAGCAAAAAAAGGAGAAGGAGGACGGTGACTATTCTGAAAAAAGACCGACCGCCAGCTCGAGAAGGCGGTGCAGGGTGGGCAGGGCAAGCACGAGGATCTCGGCACGCCCGCACCACTCGAGGCGGGTGGCAAGCCCCGCCTCCCCAAGGTCGCGGCAGATACCGGCCGTCACCTCCGTGAGCAGAGCCACGCCGAGAACGCGCAGCGAAAGCGAAAGCAGGGAGGTATAAAGCTCGCCGCCCGGAAGCTCCCCGAGAAAGGCAAAAAGCGTGCTGTATCTTTCGAGAAGATGAAAAAGAAGAAAAAGACCGCCTCCAAGACCGATCAGCGGAAGGGCGCGTCCGCCCGCCTCCCGCAGGCTGAAGAGGAGAAAGGCGGCAAGGAGGGCAAGGCCGCACAGCTTGATCAGTGTCAAAGCCCGAAAATGCTCCGTATGCTTTCATAAAGCCTCCCGATCTCGCCTACCAAAAGGAGGAGCACCAAAACCACCCCCGCAAGCGAAACAAGGGTCGCCTGCTCCTCTCTGCCTGCTCTTGCAAGGATCTGGCAGGACACCGTGACCAGCATCCCGATTCCCACGATCTTCAGTATCAGCCCGACATCCATCCTACTTCTCCTTTGCCGCATTACAGAAGGGGCGCGGACAGCCCCACTGTAACAAGGCTATGCTCAAAGGAGCAGAATAATGACGCCGAGGGCGGATCCCACCGAAAGGGTGCGGAAAAGCTTGGCGGATGAGGGAAGGCGCAGGCGCAATGCCGACAGCGATTCCTCAAGCCTTGCAAGGCACAAGTCGCACCGCGAAAGCTCCTGCTCGGTATATCCGCGGCCAAGCCCGGATGAAAATTCAAGAAGCGCCGAGAAGGCATACGCATCAAGGTAAAGGGCGGGGCGTGCTTTATTAAGGGCGGCATAGAGATCCCCCCGCGCTTCCCGAAGATCGAGCCCTGCGCGCAAAAGGACGGGCGATGTGTGCGCCGCAAGGATCTTCTCACGCGGGGTACCGAAGCAGGCGATCTCCTCCCGCACGCGCCGTACAAGAAGCATAAATGCCTCGGTCTGCGCCTCCTCCTCCCGCATGGCGTACACGCCGCGCAGAGAAAGCAGAAGCGCCGCGGCAAAAACAGAAAGAGCACCCACTAATTTGTAAAGCATACTTTACCTCTTTGGAGAAAATGTCGGCACTGTGTAAGAAACGGAGCGCACCTCCTGCCCTTCTCGGAAAAGACCGACAAGAGATGCAAACAAGCGAGCGCGCAAAAGCGGGCGGATGGCGGGGCGCGAAAGAAGCTCCTCTTTGCTCCTTGCATGGGCGGTGGCAACCAGCGGAACACCGCACCCCGCTACCGAAAGGATCGCCTCCGCCTCGCGGTGGGAGCCGATCTCATCCACCATAAGAACCTCGGGCGCTAATACCCTGGTTGCAATCTCGATCCCCACAGCCTTTGGATACCCGACAAGGATATCAAGAAGCGCGGTGCGGCCGTATTCCCCGCCCGAGAGCTCGCCGCGGCTGTCAACAAGCGCCACGCGCAAGGGGGTCTTGCCCGTGGAAAGACGGCGCGCAAGGTCGCAAAGCAGGGTGGTCTTGCCAACGCCCGGAGGAGAAAAGACCAAAAGACCGCGCCCACCGGATGCATAAAAGATGCGCTCTGCCTCCTCGGCCGCCGTTTTGACGGTGTGCGGAAAGCGCAGAACAAGGCTTGTCGGCTCGCGCAGGCCGACAACCCGCCCATCCTCGACCACCGCAACACCGCCGATGCCGCAGCGCACACCGCCGCCAAGATCAAGAAAGCCTGCGGTGATCGAGGAGCGGTGTGCATACAGCGAGCCGCCGCAAAAATCGGCAAGAAGCTCGGAAAGTGCAGAGGCTGACAGGGTGACAGGCAAAAGAATATTCTCGCCGGAAAGGGTGATGGAGGCGAGCCTGCCCGCGCGCAGGCGGAGCTCTGAGAAGGCATCGTAAAGCCCTTCTCTTGAGGCCGCCTGCTCCTCGATCGCAGTCCGCAAGGCAGGGGGGAGCATGGCAAGAATACGCAGTATTTCGGACATGATATCCGCCCCCTTCCTCTTGTTATCTGATTTGCACGTCTATGGTGGATTTTGTAAAATTATGTAAAAAAAATACTTACTTCCTCTTGACAAAAAACAGGCGAAATGATACAATGGGCGTAGAAATCGAAAAAGAGAGCCTTACGGCTCGGGAGGTTTTTATGAAGTCAACCGGTATGGTGAGGAGAATTGACGAGCTCGGCCGTGTGGTGATCCCGATGGAGATGCGCCGCAGCATGAATATTGAGGACGGCGATGCCTTTGAGATCTTTGTGGACGGTGACCGTATCGTGCTTTCCAAGTATCTGCCCCTTTGCATCTTCTGCGGAAGCGGTGAGGGCCTTGCCGAATATAATGGCAAAAAGATTTGTAAGAGCTGTCGCACCGAGATCGGTAACCGCTGATCCCCCCATTCTAACTGTATGAAACGGCACGGCTGAAAAGAACAGCCGTGCCGTTTTTAGGAGTCTTGTATGGAAGAAATCAAGAAAACGGAAGAGATGCACGCCACCTCCCACGGCTTTCCTTGCAAAAGCTGCGGAAGCCTTCTTTCCTATTCCCCGGAAAAGGAGTGCCTTGTTTGTCGCTATTGCGGCGGCAAGGAGGAGATCGAGGCGATTGAGATCGAGGCGCCCGAATACCTCTTTGACCCTGCTGCGGGAAAAGCCGATGCGCCGAGGTGGGAGGAGGAGGGTGCGCTCTCGCTCGTCTGCCCTGCCTGCGGTGCCGAAACCGTGTCGCTTGCCACAGCCATGACGGTCACCTGTCCGTTTTGCGGCAGCCATTACGTAACCGAGCCGCGCCCCTCCTTGCCGATCCTTCGCCCCGAGACGATGGTGCCGCACAAGCTCTCACGCGAGGAGGCAAACGCCCTCTTCTTAAAATGGGCAAGGCGGCGGTATTTTGCCCCCCGCGCCTTCCGCCGTGCCACGCACACGACCGAGATGGCAGGGGTGTATCTCCCCTATTTCACCTTTGACTCGGAGCTTGCGACTACCTATTCGGGCGAGGGTGGCAGAAGAAGAACGGTCACCTATACCGTGAGGGTAAACGGTAAAATCCAGACTCGCACCAGGACCGTGACCGACTGGTATCCGGTGGCGGGCACGCATGAAGAATACTTTGACGATGCCCCCATCTGCGCATCAAGGAGCGCCGACACCGCAATGCTTGCAAAAATCGGCCCCTTCTCCACCAAGGTGCTGAAGGTCTATAACCCCGCCTATCTTTCGGGCTTCACGGCAGAGCGCTATACCCTCGGGCTTTCCGAGGGGTTTGAAACCGCCCGCCGCACGATTGAAGGCGGCATGCAAAGATCGATCGAGCAGCGGCTTGGATACGACACCTACCGCATGATGAGGTATAACCACGACCACAAAAGAGTGACCTTCAAGCATATCCTGCTCCCCGTATGGCTTTCCTCCTACCGCTTCAAGGGAAAGGCATATCCCTTTATGGTGAACGGAGAAAGCGGCAGGGTGGCAGGCCGTGCGCCGATCTCACCGCTCAAGGTGGCCCTCACGGTGCTCGGTGCGCTTGCGCTCTTTGCTCTCCTTTTTGCGCTCATCGTTCTCCTCGGAGAATCGGGCGGCTCTACACTCGCCCTATCGCCAGATCCCCTTGTGTGCGAGCTGACGGGCGAGGAGGTCCTTCTTGCGGCAGGCAACGCCTTGCAGGAAAAAACGGCCCTTCCCTCTCTGATGCCAAGCGCGCCTTTTTTGTAAAGAAAACATTGCTTTTGGAGACAAAATGGCGCAAAGCGTGTGTTTAAAAAGAAAAAATCCCCCACGCAATAGGTGATGTTCTTAGCGGAGAATTTGAAAATTCTGCTAAGTGCGAGCATCGCATTTGTCCAGACAAATGCAGTATGGGCTAAGCCCAAACCCTTATAACAAGCAGAAAGAGAGAACAAATCGGTTTATAACCGAAAATGTTCTCTCTTTTCTGTTAGGCGATATATTCGCTAGGCGAATGCGATATAACCTCGCTTCACTCGGTTGCGATATGCCTTGCTATGC
>JAZNDG010000053.1:0-12765 GCA_045587985.1 Eubacteriales bacterium
GAGGCTTTCCCTATTTGACGGTGAGGTGCGCATTCTTCCGTCAGAGCTCCACGGTGCCACCGTCCGCGCGCGCGATCTGCGCGCAGGCGCCGCCCTTGCCGTGGCAGGCCTTGCGGCAGAGGGCACAACCGAAATTCTGGATGCCGCCTTTCTTGAACGCGGATATGAGGACCTGCCGAAAAAGCTGGCGGCGCTCGGCGCAAAAGTGATAGAATTGTAAAGAAAACATAACAAGCGGCCGGAAAACCGACCGCTTGTTTTTATCGTCTGCGGCGCTTATGCCGTTTTCTTGTGGCAAGAAAGCCGCCAAGGGTAGAGGCAAGAAGCATACCGATATAAAGGAGAAGCGCCATAAGAGTAAGATGGCCCTCCGAGAGGATCAGTGCTGCCAAAAGAAATAAAAAGGAGAGAAGAAGCCCCACCGTAATACCGGTAAGCGCACCGCTTTTTTTATGTAATCCTCCTGCTCGCATACCGCCAAAGAAGGAAAGAAGCAGGCTGGCGGCAGGAGCAAAATACGGGAAATAGCGCAAAGGGTCGCTCAGTCGATAAAGCAGAAGGGAGGCAAAAAAGAGAAACGCAGTCCCAAGAAAAAGAGCGAGCACCGCCCCGTGCAGCACCGACCGTGTAAAGGGCAAGCCCTTTCCCGAGCCAAGCCGAGCCGCCTTCGCTTTTACCGCATCCATAGAAAAACCCTCCCATCTTTTACTGGTACAGTATATGATGGGAGGGAATGATTCAGAACAGATTAGGCGTTTGCTTCCTCGGTGGGAGTTTCCTCTGCGGGGGCTTCCTCGGCAGGAGCTTCCTCAATGGGAACTTCCTCAATGGGAGCTTCCTCAATGGGAGCTTCCACGGGGGCTTCCTCAACCGGAGTCTCGACAACCTCCTCAGCAGGCGTTGCCTCTTCAACTACGGGCTGTTCAACCTTTTCTGCCTTTTCGTTGCCGGTGGCACGGGCGCGGGGGGCGCCGGCCTCCTCGGCCTTCACGTCCACACTGCGGATGGCAGAAACAAGGAAGCGGATGCGAGTACGGTCACGCGTGGTTTCAAGCACAAAGGTTTCTTCCTTAATGCTGACGACCTTGCCGATGATCCCACCGATGGTGGTCACCTCGTCCCCCACCTGCAGGGCGGCGCGCATTTCCTGCGCGGCTCTTTCGCGCTTCTTCTCGGGTCGGATCATCAGAAAATACATACCCACAAAGAGCGCCACGATAATAAGAATAGATTCCATAAAACAATTTTCTCCTAAATATAATTATTGTTAAATTTAGTATAGCACAGTAGGATGGCATTTGCAAGCAAATTGACAAAAAATAAAGATTTAGACACAAAAGATTAAAAAAGGAGATAGGGGGAGTGCCCCTATCTCCTTTTTTATTCAAACTTGAATCAGTCGATGGTACCCACGATGTAAGGAGCCATCTCCGCGCGGAGCTCCTCCTCTTCCTTGCGGGCGGCCTCACGCTCGGCCTCGCGCTCGGCACGCTCGGCATCACGGGCAGCCTTCTCCTCGGCACGCTGTGCCTCGTCAAGAAGAGCACGGATCGAAAGGCTCAGGCGGCGGCGCTCGTCATCGATCTCCACGATCTTGGCGGTAACCTCCTGGCCAACCTCAAGCGCATCCTGCGGGCGGGCAATCTTCTCCTGCGAGATACGGGAGATGTGGATCAGACCGTCAACCCCGTCCATGACCTCGGCAAAGGCACCGAAGGGCATCATGGTTACGATCTTGGCGGTCACAACGTCACCGAGCTTGTACTGCGCGGTGAACTGGCGCCAGGGATCGTTCTCCTCGCTCTTGTAGCCGAGCGAGATGCGGCGCTTCTCAACGTCGAGCTCCTTGATATAGACGGTGAGCTCCTGGCCGACAGAAACAACCTCCTTCGGATGGCGGATGTGCTTCCAGGAAAGCTCGGTGTTATGTACCATGCCATCAACACCGCCGATATCCACGAACGCACCGTAGGTGGTGAGGTTCTTGACGGTACCGGTGTAGCGCTGGCCAACCTCAAGCTTCTCCCAGACAGCCGCCTCGGCAGCCTTCTTTTCCTCGATGGCCACACTGCGGATCGAGGCAACGGCACGCTTCTTCTGCATATCAATATCGATGATGCGGGCGCGCTGGGTGGTGCCGACAAGCACCGAAAGGTCAGCATCCTTCGGGAGCATGGTGCGCGAGGCAGGGATGAACACACGGTTGCCCATGGCCTCCATCACAACGCCACCCTTGTTGGCCTCCACAATGGGGCCCTCCACGATGCCGCCCTCATCCTTCATGGCGATGAGCTCGTACCAGTTCTTGTCGCGGTCCACTCTCTTCTTCGACAGGGTGACAATGCCATCGGCATCGCTGACGCGGATAACGAAAAGACGCAGCTCATCCCCAACCTTGAACATCGCGCCAAGGTCGGCGTTCTGATCGTCGGTGATCTGGTCACGGGTGAGAAGGCCGGTCGCCTTCACGCCCACATCCACGTAAACGACATCTTTGGCGATGCTCGTCACGGTACCGGTCACGGTTTCTCCTGTATTTAAAGTTTTGAGTGTTCCTTCCAGAAGTTCGGCGAAGTTTTCCATTCTTTCGTCCATTGTTTTGTATACCTCCATTATTAAACCATCGGGTGTGGAAGCACCCGCGGTGATTGCCACAGTATTGAACTCTGCTGTGTCGAGCAAAAGCTCATCTGCCCGCTCGATCCAAACGGCGCGCGGGGACACATCAAGCGCGATCTCGTAAAGCTCACGCGTGTTTGAGCTGTTTTTGCCGCCAATGACCACCGTAAGGTCGGCTTTGGCACTGATTTCGGCCGTTTCCTCTTGGCGTTTTTTTGTCACACCACATATT
Organism: Eubacteriales bacterium; assembly: GCA_045587985.1. Taxonomy (GTDB): domain Bacteria; phylum Bacillota; class Clostridia; order Oscillospirales; family CAG-272; genus UBA1740. The sequence goes on from JAZNDG010000053.1 coordinate 2,852, forward strand.
GTATCAAAAAAAACCGAGTTTGTATATAGGTTTTCAAGAATTTTTTTAGATTTTTTCCACTCCTCGGTCCCCATTGTCGTTTGCGCGGCGACCGTGATCGGCTCGGGCGGCAGCTTTCCCGCTTTTGAAAGCGCAAGCAGAGCTTCTGCCGAATCAAAGGAGAGGGCAGGGCCGCGCGCGCGGTCAAGCGTTCCCATCACCTCGGGATGCTCGGCCTTCCCGAATAAAAGGAAGCTCCCCTCGCTCTCTTCTGCGATCCTGTGGATCCGCTTGACAAAGGAGCAGGTGAGGTCCTCCACTCGGAAGCTCGGGTGCGCCGCAGTGAGTGCGCGCATGCGCTCCTCGGTCGCACGGCTGACACCGTGCGTGCGAAAGAAAAGGACGGTAGGGCCGCATGTATCGCTTTCCTCGGCAGCACGTGCCGCCTCCTCCTCGTCAACCGCCAAAACACCCTTCGCTTCAAGCTCTTTAAGATAGACGGGGTTATGGATCAGCTCTCCGAGCGTCAAGATGCGTACAGGGCGGTCCTTTGACGAAAGAAGCGCCTCTACGGCCTCGGTCGCCTTACGCACGCCCGGGCAAAAGCCGGCGTGGCGGGCAAGCAGGATCTTCATTCGGGCGCTCCCTCCTTGAGGAGAGTGGGGAAGTAACCGCCGAGTGCGCAAACGGCCGAAAAGGCCTTCTCGGCTCCCGGGCGGTAGTCGGAATTTTCGCCGAGAAGCGAAAGCTCATGAAGCGAAAGCGGCTTGCCCACCAGGATCTCGACTCTTCTTAAGAAAGCGTAGCGGTTGTTCTTTACCTTGATGCAAACGGGGAGGATCGGCACGCCTGCGCGCGCAGCGATCATGGCAACCCCCGATTTGATCGGAGTGTCGGCGGGATTTTTGCCCTTCTGCCTTGTCCCTTGCGGGAATACCGAAAGCAGCTCGCCCCCTTCTGCCACCGTGATCGCGCGGCGGATGGCCCCCACATCGCTCCCGCCTCTCTCAAGCGGAATGGCACCGAGCCCCCTGATGACCGAGGAAAGAAGGGGGATCTTAAAGAGCTCCCGCTTGGCAAGATAGCGGGGCAAGCGCTTTTTCGGAAAAACGCAGGATACCGCGATCACGTCAAGAAAGGAAATATGGTTAACGGCGATCACGGCGCCCCCCTCGGCGGGGATGTTCTCCTTGCCGTGGATACGGACACGTAAAAGGAAGCGGCAAAGGGGCGCAAAAAGAAAGTACATAAAGGCTTCAAAGCGCCCGCCGCCGGACTTTTTCTTCATCTTAGCCAAAGCGTATTACCCTTTTCTCGAATTTTCAATAATGTTGAGCGCCGCTTCAATGGTTTCCTCGGCCGAAAGGTCGGAATTGTCAAGAAATACGGCGTCCTCGGCAGGCACGGCGGGGGCAAGCGCCCTTGTAGAATCGTTTCTATCGCGCAGCACCATTTCCTCGAGCACGGTTTCGTACCGGACGTCCATGCCCTTGGCAAGCAGCTCCTCGGTGCGGCGGCGTGCGCGCGCCTCGGGAGAAGCGGTCAGGAAGATCTTGCATTCGGCATCCGGCAGGATCACCGTGCCGATGTCGCGGCCGTCCATCACCACAGAGGATTCTCTTGCAACCTTGCGCTGGGTGTCAAGAAGAAAGGCGCGCACGGCACCGATGGCCGAAACGGCCGAGGCATACAGCGACATTTCGGGGGTGCGGATGCTGTCCCCCACGTCCTCGCCGCAGAGATAGATCCTCTGTGCGCCGTCCGTGAAGGCAAGAGAAAGCTCTACACCGCCAAGTGCTTGGGTGACACCCGCCTCGTCCTTGGGGTCAATGCCCGCTCTTTTCATATAAAGCCCGATGGTGCGGTAAAGCGCCCCGGTATCCACGTAAATAATGCCAAGCCGCTTGGCCAGAGCCTTGGCAAGGCTGCTTTTTCCGGCCCCGCTGGGCCCGTCAATGGCAATGTTCATAAGGCTTCTCCTTTTTTGTTTGCGGCACTTTTGGCCGCAAGATAAGCGGTGGAAAATGCGATCTGTAAATTGAAGCCGCCGGTATAGGCGTCAAGATCAAGGATCTCCCCGGCAAAATAAAGCCCGGGCGAAAGGCGGGATTCCATCGTAGCGGGGTTGACCTCCTTGGTGTCAACACCCCCCGCCGTAACGATCGCCTCATCGATCGGCCTCGTTTTCGAGATGGTGACGGTAAAGCCCTTGAGCAGGGTGAGAATGGCACGCCGCTCCGCCTTGGTGATCGAGTGCCCCTTTCGGGTGCCCGGAATGCCGAGGCGGGTAAGCGCCACCGGGATCATCACGGAGGGCAGAAGGGTAGCGAGAATATTCGAAAGATCCTTGTTTGCTCCCCGTGAAAGCTCAAAGAGCAAGCGGGCATCCAGCGTTTTCTCGTCAAGCGCGGGCTTGAGGTCGATTTTCGCCGTATAGCCGTCAATCTCGTGGCCCCGCAGGTGGGCCGAGGCGCTTAGGATCATCGGCCCAGAGAGCCCGAAATGGGTAAAGAGCATCTCGCCGAAGTCCTCATAGACGCGCTTTCCGTTTTTATCAAGGATGGAAAGAGCCACGTTCTTTAAGGAAAGCCCCTGCATGTCCTTCGGTGCCGTATCATGGGATTCAAGCGGAACAAGCGAGGGAGAAAGTGCGGTAATGCGGTGGCCAAGGCTCTCGGCAAGACGGTAGCCTGCACCGTCCGAGCCTGTTTTGGGATAGGAAAGCCCACCGGTTGCAAGGATCACGCTATCAAAGCAATATTCCTTGCCGCCTGCCTTGACAAGATATCCTCCGTCCGCTTTCCCGATCGCCGTCACCCTCGCGTGTACGAGCTCTGCACCGCGCATTGCGCAAAAGAGCGCCTCCACGATATCGGCGGCCCGGTCGGAAGCGGGGAAGACTCTGCCGCCGCGCTCGGTCTTGAGCGGAACGCCAAGCGCCTCGAAAAAGGCCATGGTGTCGGCAGGGGAGAAGCGGACAATGGCAGAATAAAGGAAGCGCGGGTTCCTTCGCACATTCGGGAAAAATTCCTCGGGGGTGCAGTTGTTTGTCAGGTTGCACCGCCCCTTGCCTGTGATGGCAAGCTTGCGCCCGGGGCGATCGTTCCCCTCAAAGACGGTGGCCGACACACCCTCGCGCAGTGCAACTGCGGCCGCCATCATGCCCGCGGCACCGCAGCCGATGATGGCGAGCTTACGGCTTTGCATAGACGTCATATTCATCAAAGAGGCGTTCAAGCCGCTCAAAGCGCTCGCGGATCTTGCCCTCACGCCGTCTTGTCAGCTCGGCAATGATGGCATTCAGAATGCTGAGCGGTGCCACAAGCGAGTCGGCAAAGGCGGCCATATCGCTTTGCGCCGTCAGGATACAGGTGGCATCGCTTGCGATCGGGGAGGAGGGCGAGTCGGTCAGGGCGATCACACGTGCGCCTCTATCGTGCGCATAGCGCACGGCCTTCACAAGCTTTTGCGAATAGCGGGGAAAGCTGATGGCAAAGAGAACGTCCTTTGGTCCGATGGGCAGCAGCTGCTCAAAGACCTCGTTGGCGCTGGTCGGCTGGAGGGTACGTACGTTATCAAAGATAAGACCGAGATTCAGGCCGAGAAAGCCCGAAAGCATCGAGGCACTGCGTGCACCGTAAAGATAGATGCCGTCTGCCTCAAGAAGCGCGCTGACGGCCGCATCAAAGGCCGCGCGGTCAAGATGCTCCATCGTATATTTGATCTTTCCCATATCCGAGAGCATGACCGATTCAAGCAGGTCGCCGTCCCCCATCCGATGTCCCATGGCCGAAATGCGCTGGTTCGGGGTCAGGCGGTTGCGCAGCGCCTTCTGCAGGGCCTCTTGAAAATTCGGATAGCCCGAAAAGCCAAGCTCAACCGCGAAGCGCACGACCGTGGATTCGGAAACCTCGGCCAGAGCGCCGAGGGCGGCGGCCGTCAGGTATGCGACTCGCTCGCCGCTTTCGGTAATGACTGCCGCAAGCCGCTTTTGCCCCTTTGACATCAGGGGGAGGCGCTCGGCAATCAGTGCAAGCACGTCTTGCATGTTTTAATCTCCTTATGCGTTCACGTGCGAGAGGGATGCCCCGCTCGTATCAGAATTTTTCGGTGGCAAGGGTAAGGCGCGCAAGGCTCTCCTCACGCCCAAGCACCTCCATCAGCTCGGTGGCGCCGCCGGGGGTGACAGCCTGGCCCGAAAGCGCAATGCGGATGCACCAGAAGAGAGCGCCCGCCTTGACCTCGGCCTCGGCAGCCTTCTCCGAGAGGGTGGCAAAGAGGGTATCGTTGTCCCACGCGGTAACGTCCGCAAGGGCAGAAAGCGCCAGCTGCAGAAGGGCGGGTGCGTTTTCGGCGGTTACCTTGTTCTTCTTGTTGGGGAAGAGCTCTGCCGTATAGTCGGGCAGGGCAAGGAAAAAGCCGATCTTCTCGGGGATCTCCGAGAAGCAGGAGATGCGCCCCGCAAGCAGAGAAAGAAGCCGCTCGCGGTTGATATTGGCGGGCAGTGCGGGCAGGTAAGGCTCGGCAAGCGCGAGGTACCTTTCCTCGGGCAGGCGGCGGATATACTCGCCGTTGAACCAAAGAAGCTTTTCGTAGTCAAAGACCGAGGGCGATTTGCTGACCGCATCGATCGTAAAGAGCTCTTCAAGCTCGGAGAGGGTAAAGAATTCGTTCTCGCTCTCCTTCGGACACCAGCCGAGCAGGGCGATATAGTTGAGAATGGCCTCGGGCAGATAGCCCATTGCCACAAGATCCTGGAAGCTCACAGCACCGTGGCGCTTTGAGAGCTTGGAAACCGTGCCGTCCTCGCCGCGCCCCATCAGAAGCGGCAGATGCACATAATGCGGGCGCTCCCAGCCAAAGGCATCGTAAAGCAGGACGTATTTCGGCGTTGAGGTCAGGTATTCGCTGCCCCGCACCACGTGCGTGACACCCATTAAGTAGTCATCCACCACGTGCGCAAAATTGTAGGTGGGATACCCGTCTGCCTTCAGGAGGATCTGGTCCTGCAGCTCGGTATTCTCGGTGGAAATGACACCGAACACCTCATCGGTATAGGAGGTCGTGCCCTCGGTGGGCATCTTCTGACGGATGACGTAGGGGATCCCTGCGGCAAGAAGCCGCTCGACCTCCTCGCGAGGCAGGTCGCGGCAATGGCGGTCATAGCCGCCGTTTTCGTCCTCTGCGTGCAGCTGATCAAGGCGCTCCTTGGTGCAGAAGCAATAGTAGGCGGCTCCGCGCGCCACCAGCTCCTCGGCATATTTCTTGTAGATCTCGCGGCGCTCGCTCTGCACGTACGGTCCGTGCTCGCCACCAACGCCGGGCCCCTCATCGTAGCGGATGCCGGTATCCTCAAGCGTTTTGAGGATCACATCGGTTGCGCCCTCCACGAGCCTTTCGCGGTCAGTATCCTCAATACGCAGGATAAACGCGCCGCCGCCGTGGCGTGCGATCAGGTAAGAATATAAGGCGGTGCGCAGATTGCCGATGTGCATATAGCCCGTGGGGCTGGGTGCAAATCGCGTGACGGGTTTGCAGGTGTTATTCAAGGCTGTCCTCTTTTCTGTCAACAAATTTTCGCGCATTCCTGTCTGCGCGGTTGACATCAATTTTATAATCGTATATAATATAACACAAAGATATAAAAAAAGCAAGTGGAGTTCCCAAAATGTTTAAAAGTCTTTTTGCCAGAATGCTGGTCACGATCTCGCTCGTTCTGACCGTCAGCTTTCTGATCCTTTCGGTCATACTTGCTAACTTCGTGAACGAATACGAAACCGATTCGCGCGCCGCGGATCTTGACCGTACCGCGGTCGCCGCCTCGGATCTTCTTGTGGATGGGCTTGACCTTCCGCGGCACGGAAGCCTTTCGGTCCTGCTGGATTCCAATCCCGCGCGCTACCGTACCTACTTCCGCGTCTATCTCTCGAATACGGAGGAAACGGTTCTCCTTCTTTGCGATCCCGAGGGGAAGTGCCTGCTTTTTGAAAAAGGGACGACCGAGGCACCCGATTTTACCGGGCGCACGGTAGCAAGGGAGGTGCTTGCCGCCGCGAGTGAAGCGGGGAGCTACGCGGGGGGGACCGTGCTTTTGGAGGGAGAGGACTACCGCCTTTCGTGTGTAAAGCCGCTTCTTGACAGCCAGGACCGTATCCTCGGCTTTGTCATCACCGCCTCGACAGCCGCACCGTTCGGCGGTATGACCCAAACGCTGATCCGCACGGTTCTTGTCACCAGCCTTTGGATCATCCTCGGCGCACTTGTTGTGGTGTACCTCTTCTGCGAGCGTGTGGCCGGGCCGTTGCGTGAGATGAGCACGGTTACCAAGCGCTTCGCCAAGGGGCGCTTTGACCGCCGTGTGACGGTGTATGGGAGTGATGAGATCGCATCGCTCGGCATTGCCTTTAACCAGATGGCCGATTCGCTTGAGCAGCTTGAAACCATGCGTAATTCCTTTGTATCCAACGTATCGCACGATCTGCGTACCCCCATGACCACCATTCTCGGCTTTATTGAGGGGATCACCTCGGGCGCTATCCCCGAGGAAAAAAGAGAATACTATCTCGGCATTATCGCCTCCGAGATCCGCCGTCTTTCCCGCCTGGTGACCGAGCTTCTTGACCTTTCCCGCCTGCAGTCGGGCACCCGTAAATTCAATTTCACCGTTTTTGATATTTGCGAAATGGCCCGCTTGATCCTGATCGCAAACGAGCAGAGGATCGATGAAAAGGGGCTTGATGTTTCCTTCGAGGCCAGCTCCGACAACCTTCTTGTGCGTGGGGATAAGGATGCGGTGCACCAGGTGCTCTACAACCTTTGCGATAACGCCATCAAGTTTTCGCGCCCGGGCGGTGCGCTCCGCATCTCGATCGCCCAAGCATCCAAGCGCAAGGTGTCGGTCACGGTTTACAATGAGGGAGAAGGGATCGCCGAGGCGGACGTGCCCTTCATCTTCGACCGCTTTTATAAGAGCGACAAGAGCCGTAGCCAGGATAAGAGCGGTGCGGGCCTTGGCCTTTATATCTCCAAAACCATTATGGAGGCACACGGCGAAAGCCTCACCCTTTCAAGTGCAGAGGGAAAATCCTGCGCCTTCACCTTCACCCTCCCTTATAACGGAGAATAAGCATGGACAGAGTGATTTTGCACTGCGACTGCAACAGCTTTTTTGCGTCTGTTGAGTGCCTGCGTGATCCCTCTCTCTGGTCGGTACCGATGGCGGTATGCGGCAGCGTGGAGGACAGGCACGGCATCGTGCTTGCCAAAAACGAGCCGGCTAAAAAGTACGGCATCAAAACGGCCGAAACGGTGTACAGCGCCAAGCGGAAATGCCCGCAGCTTGTCACCGTGCCGCCCCACCATAGTGAATACGCGCGCATCTCCTCGGCCGTTAATGCGATCTATGCCCGCTTTACCGATCTTTATGAGCCCTTCAGCATTGACGAATCCTGGCTTGACGTGACGGCAAGCCGTGCCCTGTTCGGGAGCGGAATGGAGATTGCCGAAAAGATCCGCCGTGCCGTGCGTGAGGAGATCGGCATCACCCTCTCCATCGGTGTGTCCTTCAACAAGACCTTTGCCAAGCTCGGAAGCGACTACAAAAAGCCGGATGCCATCACCTACATCGGACGTGAAAATTACAGGGAAATCCTCTATCCCTTGCCGGTTGAGGATATGCTCTTTGTCGGGGAGCGTACCGCAGGGATCCTGAAGGCCTCGGGCATTAGGACGATCGGCGATCTTGCCGCCGCCACCCCCTCCTTTCTTACCCTTCGTCTTGGTAAGATCGGCGCCCAGCTCGGTGCGGCTGCGCGGGGAGAGGACGAAAGCCCTGTCATTCCGGAGAGCGAGGCGGCCGAGGTCAAGAGCGTTGGTAACGGCATGACCTTCCGCCACGATATCAAAACGGCGGATGAGATCCGCCTTGGGATCGGCGTTCTCTCGGAGGAGATCGGCGCGCGTCTGCGCCGCCGCGGCCTGCGTGCCTCTACCGTTTCTGTGACCATCAAGGATCCTGCCCTTCGCACCATCAGCCGCCAGCGCGCCCTTTCTCCCGCCACTGATCTCGGCAGGGAGATCGCAAGCGTGGCCGAGCGGCTTGTGCTTGCCGAATGGGGCACGGGAAAGCCCATCCGTATGCTGACCGTAACGGCCATGAATCTCGTCAACGATGACGGTGGCGAGCAGCTTGGCTTTTTTGACGGTGAGCGTGACCGCCGCCATGACAAGACAGGACGGATCGAGCAGGCGATGGACGGCATCCGCGACCGCTTTGGTGACCGCTCGCTCATTCGCGGCTCGGTGCTCGGAAATGACCTTGGTATCGAGGGGGCACAGGCGCCTCCCCCCATCCGCCGCGCGGGGGAGGAACGAGAAAAAACGGATAACAAATGAAAAGAAAACTTTGCAAAATGTCGAAAAACAGCGGCTTATTGGTAGAAAAATAATGTAGTAAGGGGGATCGCTTGACAGGTCCCCCTTTTTAAAACAATGTAGCAAGAGGGATCGCTTGACAGGTCCCCCTTTTTATGATATACTGCAAGGCGTGTGCGTGTGGGCGCACAAGGACAGATAAGAGGAGAGAAGTATGCCCCTTAACCTTATGTTCTTCGTCAACAGCCTTCTTATGGGCTTTGGCCTTGCGATGGATGCCTTTTCGGTATCGGTGGCCAACGGAATTGCCGATCCGCGTATGCGCCGCACAAAGCACGTGGCCATCGCCGTTACCTTCGCCGTATTTCAGGCGGCCATGCCGCTCATCGGGTGGTTTTTTGTCCACAGCATTCTTCAGTGGTTCTCGTGGGTGGAAGGGGTCATTCCCTGGATTTCGCTCGTTCTTCTTTCGGTCATCGGCGGAAAAATGATCTTTGAATCCGCAAGACGGGACTGTGAAAAGGAAAGCTGTGAGATCCCTGCGGTAAAGCTGGGCCTCGTTGCCCTGATCCTGCAAGGGATAGCCACCTCGATCGATGCGCTTTCGGTCGGCTTTACGATTGCCGAATATCCGATCGGTCCTGCACTCCTTGAGGCGGCGATGATCGCGCTTGTTACCTTCCTTACCTGCTTTGGCGGGGTGTACCTCGGCCGCCACTTCGGTGACCGCTTTTCGGGCAAGGCCGAGATCGTTGGCGGTGTGATCCTGATCCTTATCGGCATCGAGATCTTTCTGACAGGAATTTTTTAAACTCATTTTTTTAAACTATAAAGAGGGACAGCTATGCTGAAAATCGAAAACAGAAAGGTAAGCTTTCTTTTGGTGCTTGCCGTGTATCTTCTGGCGGCGGCCGTTGGCTTTTATACCTACCGTGCCGTGGCCTCGCTTCCGCTTTGGGCGGCCCTTCTCATTGCCGATGTTGCGGCAACCGCGGCCGTCTATTTCTTCAGTCTTCTTTTCGGAAATGCATCGGTATATGATCCCTATTGGAGCGTGCAGCCCCCCGTGATCCTTCTTGCGCTTGCGTTTCTGAACCGCTCCTTCTCGGTGGCAGACATTTTCCTTCTTGCCGCCGTCCTTATCTGGGCGGTGCGCCTGACCGCCAACTGGGCCTATACCTTCCACGGTCTTACCCATGAGGACTGGCGCTACCGTATGCTCAGGGAAAAGAGCGGCGTGCTTTTTCCCGCCGTCAGCTTCCTTGGTATCCAGCTCTTTCCCACGCTTGTGGTCTATGCCTGCATTCTTCCCGCGGCCTACACCCTGCGTGACGGGGAAGGGGGCGGTGTCCTCTTCTATGTCGGTATTGCGATCTCGCTTCTCGCCGCCACCCTTCAGCTTGTGGCGGATACCGAGATGCAGGCCTTCCGCAAGCGCGGCGGGGGCGGCTTTATCCGCGTGGGCATCTGGCGCCACGCCCGTCACCCCAACTACCTCGGCGGGATCCTGATGTGGTGGGGGGTCGCGCTTGCCTCGCTCTCGCGTCTGCCCCTTTCCTATT
>JAZNDG010000054.1:0-17414 GCA_045587985.1 Eubacteriales bacterium
AAAAGCCACCCGAGGGGGTGGCTTTTTTTGTGGCGGAGAAGGAGAGATTCGAACTCTCGAACCGCTTTTAACGGTTACACGATTTCCAGTCGTGCGCCCTCGACCAACTAGGCGACTTCTCCAAAATGATATTCGATTCTCAGAACAGAGGTATTATAACACACTTTTTTAAACAATGCAAGGTTTTTTTCAAAAAAGCGTAAGTTTTTTTAAAAAACAGGGATCAGAAGGGGAAATCGACTTAAAAAGGCGATAGCTCAAGAACATCGGGGTGGTAGTTGTTCGGCAGAAGAAGGGGGCCACCACCGTTTAAAAGCACAAGAGCTCTTCGTCTTTACTTGACAACATAGGGAAAAAGGATTACAATATAGGAGAACATAGCATCAAATTTGAGGAGTTTCGGTATGCATACACAAGAGTTTTTCCCGGACGGCACCAAGGTTGCCGATTGGTTTTACGAATATTCGGTTCCCGAGCTTGCCTCTTTCGGCACGGCGTTTGTGATTACCGATCACGGCGTATCGGCGGACGGCGGTATTTATACCGAGGCGATCCAGGCGCTCATTGATGACGTGGCCGCAAGCGGCGGCGGTGTTATCGTTGTGCCGAAGGGTACGTATAAAACGGGTGCTCTTTTCTTTAAGCAGGGGGTGCATCTCTACCTCTCGGAGGATGCCGTTCTTATGGGGAGCGATGATATTTCGGATTATCCCCTGATGCAAACCCGTATTGAAGGGCAGAGCTGTACCTATTTCCCGGCGCTGATCAATGCAGACGGCGTGGACGGCTTTACGGTTTTTGGAAAAGGAACGGTTGACGGTAACGGTATGCGTGCCTGGAAGGCCTTCTGGACTCGAAAGAAATGGAATCCCGCCTGCACCAATAAGGATGAGCAGCGCCCCCGCCTTCTCTATATCTCAAACAGTAAAAACGTCCTTGTGACCGGAGTAAGGCTCCAAAACTCTCATTTTTGGACAAATCATATCTATAAGTGTGACCACGTCCGCTTTCTTGACTGCACGATTTATGCGCCGAGCGAGCCTCTCGGTGCACCCAGCTCGGATGCGATCGATGTGGATGCCTGCTGCGATGTCCATGTGAAGGGCTGCTATATTTCGGTGAATGATGACTGCGTGGCGCTCAAGGGCGGTAAGGGCCCCTGGGCCGATACCCTCCCCGAAAACGGCTCGAATGAGCGAGTGCTGATTGAGGACTGTATCTTTGACAAGTGCCACGGATGCCTGACCTGTGGCTCCGAATCCATCCACAACCGCAACGTTGTGATGCGCCGCATTGAGATCCGTGACGTTACCCGCGTTCTTTGGTTTAAGATGCGCCCCGATACCCCCCAGAAGTATGAATATATCCGTGTTGAGGACATTCGGGGGACCGTTGTTAAGTTCATTGAGCTGAATCCTTGGAGGCAGTTCTTTGATCTTGAGGGGAGGACCGATCTGCCCCTTTCCTCTGTTTCGCATGTTACGATAAGGGATTGCAGCTTTTCCTGCAATTACTATTTTGACGTGGTTGCGGACAAAAAACAGTATCTGCTTTCGGATTTTCACATAGAAAACATGGAGGTAGAGGCCGAGATCAGTGGCTTTACCGAGGAGCCGATCGAGAGATTCACTTACCGCAATATGAACATTAAGACGATTTGAGCCGTCATACGAAAATAAGAGAAAAACTTGCAAAAAGCCACTCAATTTGAGTGGCGTTTTGCACATTACACGCATCTTGGGTGAAATCGATTGACTTTTTTTGCGATGAATGATACTATGAAAGTATCAATTTAGGACAAAAAACAGGGGTCTTTGAGCTCTTTTCCAAGAGCGGTGCTTTCTGTTCTTGCAAACCCAATGCAGTCTTTATGAAAGGCGAGGATTACGATGTTTTACAAAAAGAACCAAGAGAAGGAGCTCTCGCTTGAGCTCTTCAAAAATCCTACCTCTGAATATCGCGCCACCCCCTTTTGGGCTTGGAATGACGATCTTGAAAAAGAGGACCTCCTCTGGCAGATCGAGCGTTTTAAGGAGATGGGCTTTGGTGGCTTCCATATGCACGCCCGCGCCGGCTTCAGTACCCCCTATCTTTCGGACGACTTTTTCTCGTTCATTTCAGCCTGTGTCGATAAGGCCAAGGACGAGGGGCTGCTTGCCTATCTTTATGATGAGGACCGTTGGCCCTCCGGGTATGCCGGCGGCTTTGTTACAAAGAATCCTAAGTATCGCCAGAAGGCCCTTGTTTTTGTTTGCGATGAAAACCGCGAGATGAGAGACGCCGAGCGCTGGGGTCTCAACACCTCCTACGATGTTATTACGAAGGATGCCGAATGGGATGCTACCTCTTATAAATCAAAGGAGGATTCCTTCCTTGACAAGCGTGCGGCAATAGAGGCGTGTGCCGCAAAGGGGCAGACCTATCTGCTTGCCGCATTCGATGTCGTGCTGAATGAAGACGGAACGCTTAAGAGCGCCGAGATCATTCCTCACGGTGCAAAGGCGGAAGGGAAGAAGTGGCTGGCCTTTGTGCACACCTATCCCACCATCGGGCGTCTTAACAATGCGACCTACGTGGATACGCTTTGCGATGAGGCGATCAAGGAGTTTCTTGCCACCACGCACGAAAAATACCTTGAAAAGGTGGGGAGCGAATTCGGTAAGACGGTCCCCTCCATCTTTACCGATGAGCCCCAGATGCCTCTTGCTACCAATATTCCCTTTGCCCACGGCATTGAGCCTGTTACCTTCCCGTGGACGACCGATTTTCCCGACACCTTTATGGCGGCAAACGGAATCGACCTTATCCCCCAAATCCCCGAGCTCTTTTGGGATAAGCCGGGCATTCCCTCCAAGATCCGTCTTCTTGCCATCGACCATGCGGCCTCTCGTTTCAACCGTGCTTTCTTTGAGCAGTACGGCAGGTGGTGCCGTGAGCACGGCCTCCTTATGACCGGACACGTGATGTATGAGGACTCTCTCTATCTGCAGACGAGTGCGATCGGTGAGGCAATGCGTGCCTACCGTCACTTTGGTATTCCCGGTATGGATATACTCTGCGGCTGGATGGAGCTTTCTACCGCCAAGCAGGCGCAGTCTGCCGTTCACCAGCACGGCAAGGAGGCGATGCTCAGTGAGCTCTACGGCGTGACCGGATGGCAGTTTGACTTCCGCGGTCATAAGTTCCAGGGTGACTGGCAGGCCGCCCTCGGTGTCAACGTCCGCGTGCCGCATCTTTCCTTTATGAGTATGCGCGGCTCTGCCAAGCGTGATTTTCCGGCCTCGATCTCGTATCAATCCGAGTGGTTCCGTGAATACAAGTATATCGAGGACCACTATGCAAGACTGAATACAGCACTTACCCGCGGCAAGCCGCTTGTCGATGTGGCGGTGATCCACCCGATTGAGAGCTATTGGCTGATGTATGGCCCGGGCGATTTGACCGCTGATAAGAGAAACGCTCTTCAGGACCAGCTTGACGGACTTAACACCATCCTCCTGCGCGGGTGCATAGACTTTGATTACATCGCCGAGTCGGAGGTCCCCGAGTTTGCGTATGTCGGTGACGACAACCGCCTGCACGTGGGCGAGATGAGCTATGCCGCCGTGATCGTGCCCTCTGTTGAAACCCTGCGCTCCACCACCGTAAGTCTTCTTACCGAGTTTGCCGAGCGTGGCGGCCGTGTGATCTTTGCGGATGAGTACCCGCGGTGCATTGATGGGGAGCTTCTGTCCGAGCCCTTGCCCATCTTCTCACTTGCCAAGAAGCTCGCTAAGTCAGATACTGCGATCCTTGGGGAACTTGCGGACCTGCGCAAGGTAGAACTGATCTATACCTTTGACGGCTCGGCCTGCAAGCATATGATCTATAATGCACGGCTTGACGGCAAATACACGTGGCTCTTCCTTGCTCAGCTGCCCCACCTTTACAGCAAATATGAAGAAGATATCTGCGAGGATCCGACACCTCTCTTTGTCCGCCTGAAGGGTAAGGTTAAGCCGGTCGTGTATGACACGATGAGCGGCGAGGTGAGAAATATCCCCTATCGCTTTGAGGGGGATGTCACGGTTCTTGATTACACCTTCTATCCGCACGACAGCCTGCTCCTCCGTCTTGAGGCGGTTGAGGAATGCGAGTCTGTTGTCGCCCCTGCGCTCCGCACGCCCGTACGCGAGCTTTCCGTTCCCGAAAAGGTCCAGTTTTCGATCAACGAGGAGAACGTTCTTGTCCTTGATATGCCCGAGTGGTCGGAGGACGGCATTGTCTTCAACCCGCGTGAGGAGATGCTCAGAATTGACGGTGCCCTGCGTAAGAAATACGGCTATCCCATGGCAAACGGTATTGACATCCAGCCTTGGGTGATCGGGGAAGTGAAGCCGGATAAGCGCTGCTTTTTGCGCTTCACCTTCTCAAGCTCGGTGGCTGTGCCCTGCCGCCTTGCCTACGAAACTGCCCTTTCTGTCAACTTCAACGGTGAGGACATTCCGATCACGAAGGACGGCTACTTCGTTGACAAGCGCATCTATACGATGTCTCTGCCGGGTGTGAAGGTTGGTAAGAATGTGCTTTTGATTGAGGCTCCCCTCGGCAAGCGCACGAGTCTTGAAAATTACTTTATTCTCGGTAACTTCGGCGTGCAGGTGGATGGCTCGTCCGCCTCCATTACCGCCCTGCCTAAGACGATCTCGTTTGGCAGCATTGCCGAAAAGAAGCTCCCGTTCTACGGCGCCGCCGTCACCTACAGCATCCCTGTAAAGCTTGATAAGAAGGCGGATATCCGCGTACGTACGGGTAGATACGAGGGTGCTGTTGTGACTGCTGCGGTAGATGGCAAATCTGTCGGCACCATCGCGTTCTCTCCCTATAAGCTTGATATTTTCGGGCTTGAGGCAGGGAAGCACACGCTGGAGCTTACACTCCACTGTACACGTGTCAACACCTTCTCGGCGCTCCACCTTCTCAACGATACCTGGTGGCGCGGGCCGAATCAGTGGTATTCGACTGATGACAAGTGGGCGTATGAATACCAGCTCTTCCGTAACGGTCTTATGAAGAGGCCGACAATTGAAATTCTCGACTAATATATCCATAAAAACACTTTGGGCACGGTTTTCAAAAAACACTTGACAACCGTGCCCTTCGGTGTTATAATGTACACATAAAACCGTTGATGCGGAGATAACGTCAACAGAGGACGGTACAGAGAGCGCGGGTGGCTGAGAGCCGCGTACGACACCGGTTGGCAAATGGACCGCGGAGGGCGCAGTCAAAGGCAGGGAAGTGCCGAGTATTCTGCGACGTTTGGGCATACGTCAGTTGCCGGGGGTATGAAGTACCCGGGAAGTGCATGGCACATGGCCATGAAGCAAGGTGGCACCGCGGATAAGTCGCTTATTCGTCCTTGACAGGTTGACTGTTGGGGGCGTTTTTTGTATGATTTTACGCCCGTGGCGGCATGAGCGGTGTATGCTTCGGGAAAGAGAAGAAAAACCTTTTCTGCCTCGAAATAAATGCGTAATAATAAAGATTTTTCTTTAGGAGGAATGCTATTATGAAGTTTAATGGCATCGATTTTGACACCTATTTTAAGAATTATCCCGATAAGGACGGATACTTCGGCAAGTACGGCGGCGCGTACATTGACGACAATCTGAAAAACGCGATGGCCGAGATCAATGAGGCGTACTTTACCATCTGCAAGTCCTCAAAATTCATTGCCGAGCTCAGAAAGATCCGCCGTGAATTCCAGGGGCGCCCCACGCCGATCTCTTACCTTGAACGGCTTTCGGGCAAGCTTGGGAACGTTCAGCTTTATGTCAAGCGTGAGGACCTTAACCACACCGGCGCACATAAGCTGAATCACTGCATGGGCGAGGTGCTCCTTGCCAAATACATGGGAAAGAAGAAGGTCATTGCCGAGACCGGCGCAGGTCAGCACGGTGTGGCCCTTGCTACCGCGGCCGCTTATTTCGGTCTTGAGTGCGATATTTACATGGGCACGGTTGACATTGCCAAGCAGGCGCCCAACGTTGCCAGAATGAAGATCCTCGGTGCGAACGTTGTGGAGGTCAAGCACGGCCTTGCCACGCTTAAAGAAGCGGTGGATGCCGCGTTTGATGCCTACGCAAAGGAGTATAAGGACGCGATCTACTGCATCGGCTCGGTGCTCGGCCCGCATCCGTTCCCCATGATGGTGCGTGATTTCCAGAGCGTGGTTGGGATTGAAGCAAGAGAGCAGTTCCTCTCCATGACCGGCGAGCTGCCCGATTCTGTGGTTGCTTGTGTGGGCGGCGGCTCGAACGCGATGGGGATGTTCGCGGGCTTCCTCAACGATCCTGTTGATCTTTACGGCATTGAGCCCCTTGGGCGCGGCCCCAAGCTTGGTGATCATGCCGCGAGCCTTAAGTACGGTACTGAGGGCATTATGCACGGCTTTAACAGCATTATGCTGAAGGATGAAAACGGAGAGCCTGCTCCCGTTTATTCGGTGGCCAGCGGTCTTGACTATCCTTCCTCGGGTCCTGAGCATGCGTTTCTTCATGATCTTGGCCGCGTGAAATATGATGTGGTGTCGGATGAGGAAACGGTGGATGCGTTCTTTACGCTTGCCCGCCTTGAGGGTATCATCCCCGCTATTGAGAGCGCACACGCCGTTGCGTACGGCATCAAGCTTGCCAAGACCATGTCGCACGGCTCCGTCCTGATCAATCTTTCGGGCCGAGGCGATAAGGATATGGATTATATCATCAAGGAATTCGGTATCCGATAAAAAAAGAAGGGGGCGTGTCCCCCTCTTTTTTATGCAAATGGTTTTGGAATAGGGAAGAGCAGGGGAGAGGAAAAAGGGTGAAATATCCTAAAAATCGGGAAAAAGTTGCGAAAAAGCACGCCCCCCTCTTGACAGAATGCTTCAAAAAACATATAATACTAATGTTATAATTTTTAAGGAGAGATCTACATCGTGCTTAAGGTATTGAAGTTTGGGGGCAGCTCGCTCGCTGATGCGGCGCATTTTCGTATTGTTGCCGATATTGTGAGGGCTGAAGAATCGCGCAGATTTGTGGTTCCGTCTGCACCCGGAAAACGCTATAAGGAAGACGAAAAGGTAACAGATCTTCTCTATGCGTGTCACGATATTGCCGCCGGCGGTGGGGATATTGATGAAATTTTCACGAAGATCAGTGCGCGGTATAATGACATCATCCGTGATCTTGGGATCGATTTTTCGCTGGATGCGGAGCTTGCATCCATCCGTTCGGCCATTGCATCCGGGGCCGGGCGTGACTATGCCGCCAGCCGCGGCGAATACCTGAACGGGCTTATTCTTTCCGCGTATCTTGGGTATGATTTCATTGATGCGCACGATGTCATCTTTTTCCGCGAGGATGGCACCCTTGATGCAGAGCGCACTTATTCGGTTCTTGGTGCCGAGCTTGAGGCACACAAGCATGCGGTCGTGCCCGGTTTTTACGGTTCCATGCCGAATGGGAGCATTCGCACCTTCTCGCGCGGTGGCTCGGATATCACGGGGGCGATCGTGGCGCGTGCCGCGATGGCCGATCTTTATGAAAACTGGACGGATGTTTCGGGCTTTATGATGGCAGATCCGCGTTGCATTGAAAACCCGAAGTCGATTGACATTATTACCTATAAGGAGCTGCGGGAGCTCTCTTATATGGGTGCTACCGTTCTGCATGAGGATGCGGTGTTTCCTGTCCGTGCGGCCGGTATTCCCATTAATATCAAGAATACAAACGATCCCGCCGCCAAGGGCACCCTGATCGTTCCCTCGGCCACAGAGGATAAAAGCGGTGCGATCATCACCGGTATTGCCGGTAAGGTTGGCTTTTCCATCATCTCGATCGAAAAGGATATGATGAACTCGGAGCTTGGTTTTGGCCGCCGCGTGCTTGAGGTTCTTGAAACCAACAAGGTGAATTTTGAGCATCTGCCGTCAAGCATTGACTCGATGTGTGTGATCGTCAAAACCGAGGAGATTGCGGGCAAGCGTGAGCAGATCATGGATGAAATCTTCCGCTTGACCAACCCTGATGCCGTGGTGATCGAGGATGGGTTTGCGTTGCTTGCTGTTGTGGGCCGTGGTATGGTTCGCTCTAAGGGTACTGCCGCGCGCATCTTTGCTTCGCTTGCCAAGGCATCCATCAACATCCGTATGATCGACCAGGGCTCGAGCGAGCTTAACATCATCATCGGCCTTGATGAAGCCGACTATATCCCCGCGCTCCGCGCCATTTACGAAGAATTCGATAAATAAAAGAAAAACGGAAACGCTGTGCGTTTCCGTTTTTCAAGCAAATAAAGACTTATGACTTAAAGCTCTTGATGGTGCGCTCCACCCATTCCATCACGGCCTGCTTTTCGGCATCCGAGGCCTTCTTCAGGAACTTGAACGGAAGACCGCCGTTGATGGTAAGGATCTCTTCGCAGAAATTGGTGCCCGCACCCTTGATCATATCGATAACGGGCTGTGCCTTGGCCATATCACCGTCCACCACAAGCGCAACGTTCTGCGCGGTGTTCTTGCTGAGATTCTTGCAGAAGATCTCAAAGGTGCTCGAATACTTGGAGGCACCGGACAGGAAGATGATAACAAGACGCTCGGTCTCGCAGGGGTATGCAGGCGGAATCACATCGCAGGCATAGTTGGAATACTCATCGGCCACCATCTTCGCAAGGGCGAGAAGCTTTCCTTTGTTTGTAGCAGTCAGAACGCGCATTTTCATTTTCATGGTTTTTTCCTCCTCGATAGCCGAATGGCATAAATTCTTTTTATATTATATCATAGGTAGAAGGAAAAGGAAAGCCTTTTTTCCAAACTTTTTAGCTTTTTGGAAATTAAATCCTAAAAACGGAGAAAAGCAAGCCCTGTATCCGCACATTCCCCTCCCCTAAATTATACAAAATTTTAATTTTGTATAATTTTGTGTTTGCTACTTTTGGGCAAGGGTGCGGATATGTGAGGGGTTGCTTACCTTCTTCTTTTCTTGGAATCCGTACGCTTTTTCAGATCGCTTTTTTGGTTTCTAAGTATTTTTGTCTTGTGGCTTCTCCGCCGCGCAGGTGCCGTTCGGATTTGTTGGTTTCCAGCACCTTCTTTGCCAGCTGATACAGGGGCGGATTTACCCGCGGCAGGTGCGTGGTGATGTCCTTGTGCACGGTGCTCTTACTGACATCGAAATGGTGGGCGGCGCTGCGCACGGTGGCATTGTTCTCTACTAAGTATTCCGCAAAAATTTCGCAACGCTCTCGTTCTCTTGGATACATCGTACCGTCCTCCTTAAGGCTTGCGTTACTACATTTTATGAAAGGAAACCTCGGGAAATGCAAAAGGAATTTGAAAAATTTGCTCCCGCCACAATTTTAGAGGGGATGACCTCTATCCGTGCCCTTTTCTCGGCACGCGCCGAAAATCCCGGCAATGACCGCCGCATCACCCGCCTTCTTTTCTCAATCGATAGTGAGGCCAGGTTGAAAAAGGAGCTGGGGTGGCTTGGCCACAGAGCCGAGGAGGAGGGATTCCCCATTATTCCTCTCCCTGCCGATGAAATCTCGCGCCTTGCAACCGGAAATACGCACGGAGGCCTGCTTGCCGAATGCACAAGCAGAAGCATCCCCCCTCTTTCGCATGCTGCCGCTTCCCTTCCGAGGGACGGATTCTTTGCCCTCCTTGAGGGGATCGAGGACCCATATAATTTCGGATACGCGCTGCGCTCACTTTATGCCGCAGGGGTTTCCGGGATCATTCTCCCTGAGCGAAACTGGATGAGCGCCGCCGGGGTCGTGGCGCGCGCATCGGCCGGTGCCTCCGAGCTTTTGCCGATTTATACGGCTGACAGTATGGAGGCCGCCGATATGTTCCACGCGCTTGGCTACCGAGTGGTGTCGGCCGACACAAGAACGGATGTGCTTCTTCCGGATGCGGATCTTGCCCTCCCTCTTCTTCTTATCGTGGGGGGCGAAAAGCGCGGCATTTCGCGTGCGCTGCTTGATTGCTGTGATCTTGCTGTGAAGATCCCGTACGCGCGTGACTTCTCTGCTTCCCTATCCGCGGCCTCTGCCGCCACGATGCTGGCTTACGAGATCATGCGCCAGAACAGATAAAAAAGAACGGTAAATCCAAAAGGATTTACCGTTCTTTTATCTTGTTTTCTTACTCCTCGGAGCAGCCGGTGCAGCCCTCGCAGGATTCACCGTCGCAGCTGCAATCAAACTTCTCGCCGCAGGCGGGGCAGGTCAGATCGGCGGGGTCACAATCCTCGTCAAAGAAGATGGTTTCCTCACAAGCAGGACAGGTGACCTCGTAAAACTCACCCTCCTCCTCGTCATCATCATCCTCATCGTCCTCCTCGATCTCGCAGAGGTATTCCTCCACTTCCCCGAGGTCTTCATCCAGCTCCTCGCAGTAATCGCGGATCTCGGCGGTATCGACCTCAAGATCATTGATCGCCTCGGCCATCTCGCCGACAAGGGCGATCAGCTCGCCGATGAGCTTCCCTTCCGCGGTGGTGTCCTTCACGCCAAGGCCCTCGTAAAGCCCCTTGAGGTATGCTGCTCTTTCATTGATATCCATGTTTGTATCCTCCCTGAATTTTAATATTGGAAAGCGGCCGCCGCACGGGTAGCCGGCGACGGCCGTTCTATTACGCTCTTTCGAGATATTCGCCGACTCTCGTATCCACGCGGATCATATCACCGGTGTTGATGAAAATCGGAACTCTGACCACAGCGCCGGTCTCAAGCGTGGCCGCCTTGGTCACGTTGGTGGCAGTATCACCGCGCACGCCGGGCTCGGTTTCGGTGACCTCAAGGGTGACGAAAACGGGGGGCTCAACACTGAAAACGTTGCCCTTGTAGGAAACGATCTTGCAGGTGGTGTTTTCCTTCACAAACTTGAAATTGTCGCCGAGCTTCTGCGGATCGAGGGGCATCTGCTCAAAGGTTTCGGGATCCATAAAATAGTAAAGATCGCCGTCATTGTAGAGATATTCCATATCTCTGCGCTCAATATAAGCACCCTCAAACTTATCGGTGGGGTTGAAGGTCTTTTCAATCACAGACCCGTTGATCACGTCCTTCAGCTTGGTACGCACAAAGGCGGCACCCTTACCGGGCTTCACGTGCTGAAATTCAATGACCTGAACGACCTTGCCCTCCATCTCAAATGTCACACCGTTTCTGAAATCACCGGCAATTACGACTTCCATGTCTTTCTGTCCTCAGCGGCTTTCTTTGATTTTGGAAAGCGCATGCCTCTCCCCCGCTGCGAGAGCGGCTCGCCTGACCGCGATGCGGTATTCATACAGATATATTTTATAACATTTTGAAGAAATTTGCAATAGCAAATCACGAAAAAAACGAGGAAAATGAAAAATATACAGTCAAAACAGCTCCAAAAGCGCGGTATCCGATTGTGTAAAGCACAAAAAGCCCTCGTTTGTGACAAGGCCCATATTTTCGATACGGCAGCCGCCCCTTCCCTCCATGTAAATACCGGGCTCTGCCGTAACCACATTCCCAGCTGTGAGCAAGATACTGCTTTTGGAGGAAAGGCGGGGCTCTTCGTGGATCTCAAGCCCCACGCCGTGCCCAAAGCTGTGACCGAAAAGGCCCTCGTACCCCGCACTGCTTATATAAGCACGCGCGGCAGCATCCGGCAATGAGGCAGAGACGCCCGATAGGATCTGCTCCATCCCCAGCCTCTGGGCGGTGAGAACAGTCTTATAAACTCTTTTCATTTCAGGCGTTGCTTTGCCGAGCGAGACCGTCCTTGTCATGTCCGAGGCGTAGCCGTCAAAGGAGGCGCCGAAATCCATCGTGAGAAATCCGCGCTCAAGCCTCCGGGGGGACGGCGTGCCGTGCGGCAGTGCACTCGCCGCCCCGGATACGGCAATGGTGGGAAACGCAATTGCATCGGCCCCTTGGCGCCGCATAAAATATTCAAGCTCAAGTGCCACCTCTGTTTCGCTCATGGTGGGGGTGAGCATGGATAGAATGTGCGTAAAGGCGCGGTCGGTGATGCTTTGGGCCTTTTTGATCCTTTCAATCTCGTCCGCATCCTTTACACCACGCAGAGCTTCGATCCTTCCCTCGATCGGAACGAATGTGATGCCAAGCCTATCGCGAAGGCTTTGATAAGCGCTGCAGGCGAGGGTACGGTCCTCATATGCGATCCGCGAAATATTCTTTTCGCTTAAAACGTCCGAAACAAACTCTAAAAGGGAGAGGGGGGCTACCACCGTAATGCCGTTATCAACCGCCGCCTCGGCAGCCTCACGGTAGCGAAAATCGGTGATCAGATAGGCTTTTCCCTCGGTGATGAGCACATAGCCGTCACTAAAATGAAAGCCGACTGCATAGCGCGCGGAAATTTCAGAGGTCAAAAGAATCGCCTCTGCATCAAGCTCTTTTAAAATCCCGCGTATCCTTTCGATATGATTCACGCCTTTTCCTCCAATGCACCGTAATAGTGCTTCATGGCAAGGGCGTCCTCTGCCATTGTCCCCGCCGATTCACAAATGATCGTGGGGGACACGCCGAGCTCGTAAATCGCTTCCATTAAAGGTTCAAAATCAGGGCCGAACATACGATCCAGAAATGTCAGATGCCGCTTTTCGCCCGCGCCCGTGTATTCGATTTTTGAAAAATGTGCATGTAGGTTAGAGGCTGCGCGGTCCCCAAGCGTGCAGGCGATCTCGTCAAAGATCCGCATATAATCATCCTTTGTATGAAGGCCGCCCTCTTTTCCGAGAGCGCGCGCATTCAAATGGCCGAAATCCACGACCGGTGCAAGGCGCCTGTCCATTGTGCAGAGCGTAAGAACCTCGGAAAGCGTGCCAAGCTGGTTGATCTTTCCCATCGTTTCAAGACCGATGGAAATGCCGATATCCTCGGTGGAGTCAAGCAGCTGATAGAGAGCCTCTGCCGAATGCTGCATGCCCTCCTCCCTTGTCATTTTTGCAACACCGCCCATGTGAACGACGATGGTGCGTGCCCCGAGGAGCTTTGCTGCGCGGAGCGAGCTTTTTATATAACCGATGCTCTTCTCGCGCTTCTCGTGCTCGGGGGTTGTGAGGGAGATGAAGTAAGGCGCGTGAAAGGACATGGCGCTCCCGGCGCGCTCTGCCGCATCTCCGACCGCACGGAGCGAGGCATCACTTGCGGAAAGGCCGTTTCCGGCTTCGTATTCGTATGCATCAAGCCCCAAAGAAGCGAGCCAAGCGGGGGCATCTACGGTGGCCTTGTAGCCTGCCTCATAGAATGATTGGCTGTTTCCACCCGGGCCGAAAAGCGGTTGCTTATTCATAAATAGACCTCACTGAATAATAGAGAATATATAAGGGGATTTTCCCTCTTTCCTCTATTGTAGCATGAAGGCCGTGCGATGGCAAGAAATATAGGAGAAAAAGTAAAAATATTTTTCGGTTTTCTCTTGACAAAAGGAGTATTATGTGCTATCATAAATGAGCGCTCGGATGTGCGGGTGTAGTTCAATGGTAGAATCCCAGCCTTCCAAGCTGGTCGCGTGGGTTCGATTCCCATCACCCGCTCCAAATATGTTTATACGCGCTTGTAGCTCAGTGGATAGAGTGCCCGGCTACGAACCGGTAGGTCATAGGTTCGAATCCTATCAGGCGCGCCAAAAACGGCCCTTGTGGCCGTTTTTTGTTTTTTTGTTTTAATAAGGAAAGAGGTATAGGCCAAAACCTATACCTCTTTTTGCTGATTATGAAATGGTGGAATGCCAGTACTTCAGGGCACCTGCAAGCGTGCAGTCGTAGTTGCTATTCAGCATACCCGTGTAGGAACCGGCCTTGTAAGGCGCGTAGAAATACTTGCCGTCACCGGTCGGATTCTTCTCAAGGGCGCTGATTTCGGCATAGATGGCATTAAGCTGCTCAACCGTCGTGCAAGCAAGCGCTCTGTTCATCAGGCCGGATGCAAGATCGGCAGCACCCTGCAAAAACGCCTCTGCCTTCGGTGTTTCAGCACTCTTCATCTTCGTGAGCTCGCTTGTGATGGTAAGGCTCACGCTGGAAGGAATGGAAGGCTCTTCATCGTAGGTGAGCGTGGGATCGATACCGGCGCGGATCATGGCCCAGTAGGTACGGTACTGGGAAATCATCTCGGTGTTCGTGTACATGCCCTCGGAGTTGTTCGGGATGTTGTCGATCAGTTTCTTCTTCTTTGCCGCGGGATCGCTTTCGCCCTTCAGGATCGGGCTGTTTTTGTCAAGTGCGTTGATCTCCTCGGTAATTTTCTTCGGGATCAGGCTGCAACGGATCTCGTCGACCATGAATTCAAGCGTATCGGCCCAAAGCTTGTCGGGGGACATACCGTAAAGCGGGTTTCTGGTTGCGGCATCGTTCTGCTTCTTGAAATATTCAGCATAGCTCTGGTCGCGGCCATACTCTTTGCAGGGGAAGGCGGTAACCACGTTGCCGGTGTAATTCACGTTCATCTTATAGTTGTCTTTTGCGGATGTGGTGGGGATTACATTGCCGGTTTCGTCAAGGGTGAAGTGCTTGCCCTCGCCCTCCACACCATAGAGGAGGATGTTGCGGAGCTCAGCGCCCTCGTCGGCCACGAGAGCCGAGATGATTTCCATCGCGCGCTCGGTCGAGGCGGAGTATTTGGATACGGCAAACATGGCGTTGAAGGCACCGTCATCCTCAAGGCGGGGGCGATCTACCTCAAACACAAAATAATCGCCGTCACCGTTCGTGCCCTCGTAAGCAAAGCGCTCGGTGTAGCTGCCTTCAAAATACTTGATGGCGTAAACAGCATCCTCGGGGGCGTTGTTGGTGTAATAACCTTCGGTCTTGGCCTCTGTCATCAGCTCAAGATGAGCCTTGTAGAATTTGTTGTTAAGGATGTTCTCAAGTGTCACGCTGTTGGTGTAAGTGGAGTCATAATCATATACAACACCAAGGAGCGTATTTTCGCCGCCCTTCGGATAGTAAGCGAGGGTGGGGAAATCGAAGGGACCGGACATGGCGTAGATATTGTCGGTTCCGACTGCATCCTTTATCCGGTTGTAGATTCCGCCAAGCTCGGTATCCGGAGCAGCCTCCTTGCTGGCCTGGATGTTTCTTGCAAGGGTAAGGAGCTTGCTGTAATCAAGCAGCTGCTTCAGATCGTTCTCGGACTTGGGAGCCATAAAGTCCGAGGCGGTGTCGTCATAGTTGAGAAGATAAGCGATTTCCTTGTGGACCGCCACATACTTGTAGGTGCCGATCAGGGTGTTGTTGGGGACCGCGTACATCCGCCCCCTGTCCGTAGCGCCCTTGATCAGGTTGCCGTTGACACGCTGGGAGATGTCGCGGAATTTGGTATCGAGAAGATCGGTAAGATCGGCAAGATAATCATTGGCCTTTAAAGCGTCATAAAGATCCTTGCTGTTAATCAGCATAATGTCGATCTGGTTGTTATAGATTTCGGGATAAATTTCAACAAGTGTATTAAACTCGTCATCCGTGGTGACAACCTCGGCATCCTCGAACTTCTTTGCTGCGGTTGAACCGGAGACGTTCGAAACGGTCAGAAGATCGTCGAGAAGTGTCTGACTATACTTCTCTTCTGTGCAGAAGACGAATTCCACCTTCGTCTTATAAAGCTTCATGGCACGCTCGTTGAAGGCTGCCTGCATCATGGCGACCGATTCCTCATTAAATTTATCGCCGATGATATAGAAGTTGAGCGTGGCGGGCTTTACATACAGATCCTCCTCGGTCGTGGTATCATCAGGATCGGTGCCCGAGCCGCAGGAAGTCAGCATCAGGGGCAGAACCATCAGGATGCAAAGCAGAAGCGAGAGAACTCTTTTTTTCATTGGAACCTCCTAAAGGAATACGCAAATTATACACAGAAAGTATTATACTATTTTTTTGGCGTAAAGTCAAGGAAAAAACAAGAATATCGTGCCAGTCCGAAGGAATACGACATTTGTGCCAATAAAGCGGGGGCACGATTGGTCAAAATGCACACATTAAGAGTCCAGATAATCGCGGAGCTGCTTGCTGCGAAGGGGATAACGAAGCTTGCGCAGGGCCTTTGCCTCGATCTGGCGGATGCGCTCACGCGTGATGTTGAAGCGCTGACCGACCTCCTCAAGCGTCAAGGCACGGCCGTTGTAAAGCCCGTAGCGGAGGCGGATGACCTCTGCCTCACGGTGGGAGAGTGTCTGCAGAACAGCCTGGAGCTGCTCGCGAAGCAGCGAATACGAGGCGGTTTCGGAGGGGGTCGGCGTTTCGTTGTCCTCCACAAAATCGCCAAGGTGGCTGTCCTCCTCCTCGCCGACAGGTGTTTCGAGCGAAACGGGGTCCTGTGCGATCTTCAGGATCTCGCGGATCTTTTCATCGGTCGTTTCAAGTCTTGCCGCGATTTCCTCGGTAGTGGGTTCTCTGCCCAGCTCCTGCAGAAGCTGGCGCGTAGTGCGCGAAACCTTGTGAATGGTTTCCACCATATGTACGGGGATGCGGATGGTCCTTGCCTGGTCGGCAATGGCACGGGAAATTGCCTGGCGTATCCACCAGGTGGCATAGGTTGAGAATTTATAGCCCATGCGGTAGTCGAATTTCTCAACCGCCTTCATAAGCCCGAGGTTCCCCTCTTGGATCAGGTCGAGCAGAAACATCCCTTTGTTGATATGCTTTTTCGCAATGCTCACGACAAGACGCAGGTTTGCGCGGACCAGCTCATTCTTGGCTTCCTTGTCGCCAAGGGCCGCAAGCTCGGCAAGCTGCATTTCGCGCTCGGGCGAAAGAAGCGGGATCTTGCCGATATCCTTTAGGTACATCCTGACCGGATCATCGGCCGAAAAGTAGTCGGAGGTGAGAAGATTCTCAATGTTTTCAACAGGGCCCTCCTGCTCGGAGATATCCGGCTCCGGATATTCGTCCGGCTCGGCATCCTCGGCAAGAAAGGCCGCCGTCATATCATCATCGATATCCTCAAGAGCGCTAATGAGGCCGCTGTCGGAAAGTGCGGATTCGGTAGTGTAGTCGTTTATGTCCATATGCAAATCGTCCTTCATGGGGGCCTCCCTTCTCAGTCAAGGTAATCGCGCAGAATCTTGGAGCGGGAAGGATGGCGCAGCTTGCGCAATGCCTTTGCCTCGATCTGTCTGATACGCTCTCTTGTAATGTCAAATTCCTTGCCGACCTCCTCAAGCGTGTGCGTGCGCCCGTCCTTAAGGCCGTGGCGGAGTCTGAGCACCTCGGCCTCGCGCTGGGTCAAGGTGTTCAGCACATTGTCAAGCTGCTCGCGAAGGAGTGAATACGAGGCGGTGTCGGAGGGCGAGAGCGACTCGGTATCCTCCACAAAGTCACCAAGGCGGCTATCCTCCTCTTCCCCGATCGGGGTTTCAAGAGAAACGGGGTCCTGCGCGATCTTCA
>JAZNDG010000055.1:0-35625 GCA_045587985.1 Eubacteriales bacterium
AGGGAGGAAAAAGCCCTCCCTACGGCAGACATTCTCCGAAAGATCAGATCTTGGGGAGAAGCTTCTCCACGTCCGTGTGCGGACGAGGAATGACGTGCGTGGCAACCACTTCGCCAAGCTTACCGGCAGCAGCGCCACCGGCCTCGACAGCGGCCTTCACAGCGCCGACATCGCCGCGCACCATGACGCTGACGAGCCCGCTACCGATCTTCTCGCTACCGATCAGAACGACGTTTGCGGCTTTGACCATCGCATCGGCCGCTTCGATAGCGGCGACAAGACCTCTGGTTTCAACCATACCGAGTGCTTCCATTTTCATATCCTCCGTAAAAATTTGGAATCAAAATTTGTTTATCATAAGCGCGAAAGCGCCAATGAACTCTTCTTTGCCCCAAGGGGCGCGGCGCCTCACACGAGGCGGGATCTCCCGTCAATCGGTGTAAAGGAACCGCATAATGTCGGGATGCGGGCGGGCGATGACCTCGCAGAGCTTGACCTTTCCGACCTCGGCGGCCGCCGCGGCGCCGGCCTCTGCCGCCGCCGTGACCGCGGATACCGAGCCTTCCACGACTACCGTGACAAGCCGTCCACCCAAGCGCTTCTCGACATGGATGAGGTGCACGTTTGCCGCCTTGCACATGGCATCAAGCCCGGCAATGGAGGCTACGAGCGCCTGTACCTCGAGTAACGCAATTGCTTTTTCCATAGAAATTTATTATTTCAGCGAGGGAAGAAGCTTTTCCACATCCGTGTGGGGGCGAGGAATGACGTGCGTGGCAACCACTTCGCCAAGACGGCCGGCAGCAGCGCCACCCGCCTCAACAGCAGACTTCACAGCGCCGACATCGCCGCGCACCATGACGCTGACGAGCCCGCTACCGATCTTCTCGCTGCCGATAAGGACAACGTTGGCAGCCTTGACCATCGCATCGGCCGCTTCGATCGCAGCCACGAGACCTCTGGTTTCAACCATTCCGAGTGCTTCTTGCATGATAAAATTCTCCTTTAAGTAAATATTTTTTTATTTTATTTCTTATCCGTGTTTCTGAGCTTATCGCGCCCTGTTGCTTCAAGATGCGCGAACCACTCGATCTCGGGGCTCTGCCCCGCAATGAGCCGCGATGTGATATACATGCCGCGGCGCTTGGCCTCTGCACAGCCTGCCTGCATGGCAGACTCCACAGCGCCCGCATTTCCCTCGAACTTCACGACCATCACAAGCGGCACCTCGGCGCTGTCGCCATTGGCGGGCTTGTTTTTGTCAATGGCAACCACCTTGACATCAGCCGTTTTTGCTACGCGGTCGGCCACCACGATAGAGGTCGTGTAGCCGTACACCTCAATCATACCGAGTGCCATAGGCGGCTCTCCTTAGTTGGGGACGTAGCAGATCTTGATGCCCTGCTGGGAAATGTTCATCTCCATCGCCTCGTTCAGCTGATCGAGGGGATAGGAGTGGGTGATGAGCTCCTTGATCGGAATGTTCATCTCACGCGCCTGGCGGAGGAAGGCCATCGTGGTGGGGTAATCCTGAGCGCTGTAGTCCCAGGAGCCAACCAGGTTGATCTCCTTGTTGCACATGGCAAAGTGCGGGTTGACGCTGTATTCGCCGTTGTTGACGAAGAAGCCCATCTCGCAAAGCCCGCCGCCGCGGCGGATGTAGGAGTAGATATCGGCAGCCGCAGGGGGCGCACCGGTGCACTGGAAGGCGAAGTCTGCGCCATTGCCGGACGTTGCGGCCTTGACGGCGGCTACACGCTTCTCAAGCGTATCATACTCGCGGAAGTTGATGGTGGTCTTGGCACCCATCCTCTTGGCCATTTCAAGACGCTTGGGCGTACCGTCAATGGCGATGATGTGGTTGATGCCGGCCGCGCGGAGCACGGCGATCATCACAAGGCCGACCGGGCCGAGGCCCTGGATCAGAACCTTGGTGTTGAAGTTCATAAGACCGGTCGAAACGGCTCTTGCGTGGGCATGCACGCAAACGCAAGCCAGCTCGAGGAGCATTCTCTCCTGAAGATCAAGGTCGTTGACCACAAAGTAGGTCGCGCCCTTGGAGCGAATGAGAAGGTGGGAGGCAAACCAGCCGTTGAGCGGGTTCTCATCGTTGTGACCGATGAGGCCGAACACGCCCTGCTTATCACAGAGGTTGGTATGCGCGGGGTGGTTGCGGCAGGCGTTGCACTCGCCGCAGCTGATGACCGAGGTCACGATCTTGTCGCCAACCTTGATGGGGTTGCCGGCCGTGTCGGCCTTCACGTTCTTACCGAGGGCGATGATCTCACCGGTACCCTCGTGGCCGAGCACGACCGGGATGAGCCCGAAGGGATCGCCCTTCCACTCATGCACGTCGGTCCCGCAGACGCCACAGCCCTCAACCTTGACGAGGATATCGTCATCCTGAAGGGCGGGGATCGGGAATTCCTTGACCTCGATGTGTTTCTTTTCGGTCAGCATGGCAACCTTGGCAGTCTTGGGAGCGCCGGCCGAGGCGGCAGGGGCCGCCTCACCGAAATTCCCGATGACCCGGCGCACAATGCTTTCGATCTGAGCAGCACTGAGTTCCATCGTATTTCTCCTTTATCAGATAATGCGGAAGTTATCGACCAGCACGCAGCGGCGCAGACGCGTGAAGCTGCGGGCCGAGGTAATGCCCTCACCGGTAGGACCTGCGATGGTGAAGGTGGCATGCCCTTCCCCGCCGAAGCCGATACCGGCATACGAGGGGGCGTTCTTTACGAAGATGGTGGTTTCAACCGCACGGGCAAAGCGGGTGAGGTGATCCACATTCTTCGAGTGCATGTGAGCGGTGTGGCGGTTGCCGTGCTCGGCCTTGCAGGCCAGGGTGATCGCCTCGTCAATATCCTTGACACGGACGATCGGGAGGATCGGCATCATCAGCTCCTCCTGCACGAAGGGATGCTCAAACGGCACCTCGCAGATGACGCAACGGATCTCCTCGCCAACCTTGATCCCGATCTTCTCGAGAATAACGGCGGCATCGCGGCCGACACAGTCGCGGCTGACCGTCTTCTTCTTGGCGCCCGACTTGGTGGTGACCTCGGTGAGGACCACGTCAACGAGCCTGTCGGCATCGGCACGGGAAATAAGGAGTGCGCCCGCCTTCTTCATCCCCTCGATCAGCTCATCGGCGATCGAGTCAAAGGCGAATACCTCCTTTTCGGCAATGCAGGGGAGGTTGTTGTCAAAGGTGCAACCGTCAATGATATCGCGTGCAGCCTTCGGCACATCTGCGGTATCGTCCACGATAACGGGGGGGTTGCCCGCGCCCGCACCGATGGCCTTCTTCCCGGAGGAAAGCACGCTCTTCACAACACCCGGGCCGCCGGTGCAAACGAGCAGGCGGATGGAGGGGTGCTTATACATGATGTTGGCCGTATCAAGCGTAGGCTTGACAACCGAGGCAACCAGAACACGCGGGCCGCCCGCCGCCGCGCAAGCGCGGTTGACAAGGTCAACGGCGTAGTTCGAGGTGGCAATGGCATTCGGGTGGGGGTTAAAGACCACACCGTTACCCGCCGCGATCATACCGATCGAGTTGCAGATCACCGTTTCGGAGGGGTTGGTGGAGGGGGTGATGCTGCCGACAACGCCGAAGGGCGCCATCTCGGTCAGCGTCAGCCCGCGGTCCCCCGTCTTGGCGGCCGAGATAATGTCCTCGGTGCCGGGGGTCTTATCCGCGACCAGAAGATGCTTGGCCGTTTTGTGATCGGTACGGCCCATCCCGGTCTCGTCCACACCGAGCTTCGCCATGATCGGCGCCTCGGCACGGCAGAAGTCGCGGATGGATGTAATCAGCTTTTCGCGCATTTCCACGCGCATTTCACGGATCGCACGGTAGCCTGCCTCGGCAGCTGCGATCGCATCATTCATGTCCTCATAGACACCGATGAAGCGGCGGCCGCAGTAGGCGGTGGCATCATAGTCCTCAAGCAGCGCGGCGGTATTGACCTCGCGCATTACGCTTTTGACGATTTTGGCGATCTCGGCTTCGGTCCATTCGATAGCCATGGATCTCTCCTTTCCTTCGTTACTCGAAAGAGTCTTAACGGCCGAGAGCTTCCATCACGCGGCGGGTGATCTCGCCAACGAGATCGTCACCGGTCTTGGGGGCCTCGCTCTTGCAGTTGCAGACGTGACCCTCCTCATGCTGGTGGCCGCCGTTCGACTTGCAGCGGCACTTGTCGGTACCGAGGTTCGAGCAGCGCTTGCAGCCGGGGTGACGGCCGGGGATGTTCATCTTCTTGCGGAGCTCCATCAGCTTCTCGAGCTGCTCGCAGGGGATCTCATCCACACCGCCGAGCTCACGGGCGAACTTGCAGATCTTGGCGTTGAACTCAACCTCCTCCATGAGGAAGAAGGCCTTGGTCAGCGTGTTGCCGACCGTAAGAGCGCCGTGGTTCTTCAGAAGGAAGGCGTCATGGTTCTGGAGGTACGGATCAAGCGAGTCCGGAATCTCCATGGTGGAGGGAGTGCCGTATTCGCAGGTGGGGATGGTACCGATGGTCAGAACAGCCTCGGGGAGGATGAACTGGTCAAGCGCCACGTTGGCAACCGTGAAGGCGGTGGCCACAGGGGGATGAGCGTGCACCACGGCAAACACATCGGGGCGCTTCTGATACACACGCATGTGCATCTTGATCTCGCTCGAGGGGTTGAGCTTGCCCTCCAGCTTTCTGCCCTGACCGTCAACCTTGATGATCATGTCGGGGGTGAGATCGCCCTTCGACACACCGGTGGGGGTGCAGTAGTACTCGTTGTCATTGACCTTGACCGAGATGTTACCGTCATTGGCGGCAACGAAGCCCTTGGCGTAGATCTTGTGACCTACCTCGCAGATCTGCTTTTTAATTTCATAGGGTGACATCATAGTTCGTATATATCCTTTCTTAATTTTCTACAAGCCGTTTGGTGTCAAGCGCGATCATATATTCCTCGTTAGTGGGAATGACAAAGGTCTTGACGCGAGCGCCCTCGGCGCTGATATCGAGCTCCTGCCCGCGCGGGCCGTTCTCATTCACTTCCTCATTGATGGCGATGCCGAGGAAGTCCATATCGGCCGAAACGCGGCGGCGCAGCTCTCTGTCGTTTTCGCCGATGCCGGCGGTAAAGATCAGAACGTCAACGCCGTTCATGGCGGCTACATACGAGCCGATGATCTTCTTGATGTCGTAAACGAGAATGTCAAGGGCAAGACGCGCACGGTCGTTACCGGCCTTGGCAGCGGCATTGACCTCACGCCCATCGGACGATACGCCCGACACGCCAAGCAGACCCGACTTCGAGTTCAGCATCTTGTCGGCCTCCTCGGGGGTAAGGCCCTCCATTCTCTGGAGGTAGGTCACCACGGTGGGGTCAAGCGAGCCCGAGCGGGTACCCATCGGCAGGCCCTCCTGGGGCGTGAAGCCCATCGAGGTATCGACCGCCTTGCCGTACTTGGTGGCGGTGATGGAGGAGCCGTTACCGAGGTGGCAGGTGATGACCTTCAGCTCACTGAGCGGACGGCCGACCAGGGCCTCGGCCCTCTCGGTCACATAGCGGTGCGAGGTGCCGTGGAAGCCGTAGCGGCGTACCTGGTACTTCTCGTAGTATTCGTAAGGGATCGGATAGATGTAAGCGTAATCCGGCAGCGTGCCGTAGAAGGAGGTATCAAAGACAGCAACAAGCGGCTTGCCGGGCATCAGGCGGCGGCAGGCCTCAATGCCCTTGATGGCGGGCGGGCCGTGCAGAGGGTTGATCGGCACGATCGAGTTGAGGTAGGCGATCTCCTCATCCCCCACGATCATCGAGCGGCGGAGCTTTTCGCCGCCGTGGGCCACGCGGTTGCCGATGGCATCGATCTCCGAAAGATCGGCGATCACGCCGAGATCCTTGTCGGTCAGAAGCTTCAGCACCAGGGCGATCGCATCGTCATGATCGCGGAAGGTGACCTCGGCAAAGTAATCCTCTTTCCCGGGGCGCTTGTGGGTAATGGCACCGCCGATGCCGATCTTCTCGCAAAGACCCTTGGCGATGACCTCACCCGTTTCCATGTCGAACAGCTGATACTTGAGCGAGGAGCTGCCCGCATTGATAACCAGGATTTTCATTGGTTTTATATCCTCCGTAAAAATTGTGCTTTTCTTTTTTGCGCCTCATTCCTCATGCACGCGCTTGGATTCAAGAGTGGGCTCATTCTCGGTGAGCGAGCCTGTCACCCTCTCGCCGTTCCGGTAGGCGATGTAGTAGCAGAGCGCATCCAGCACCATCAGGCGCGAGATGTGCGAGTTGAGCGCCAGCGTGCCGTGCCGCACCTCCTCGGTGTCGGTAAGGAGCACGATATCGCTCTGGCGGATGATGGGCGAGCGCTCCGTCCCCGTGACGGCAACCGTGGTCACCCCGCGGGAGCGCGCGAGCCGCAGCCCCTCCACAATGTCCTTTGAGCTGCCCGACTGCGAGATGCCGATCACCACGTCCCCCTCCGAAAGGCGGGAGATGGCAATGGTCTGCATGTGGGTATCTCCGTACGCATAGCTGTTACAGCCGGCACGGAGAAACTTGTTGGCCGCATCCTGTGCGACCGAGGCGGACGAGCCAAGGCCGATGAGGACGCATCTTCTTGCCGCGGCGATCTTCTCTGCCGCCGCCGTCATGGTGTCGGCCATCAGAAGCCTCTTGGTCCTCTCAAGCGAGAGGTAGGCATCGTTACACACCTTTTCAAGGATCTCAAAGCAGCTGTCGGTACGGGTGATGGTGGGCAGCACCACACGGTGGTCATGCTCCTGCGCCAGCGAGAGCTTCAGCTCCTGGTAGCCCGAGAAGCCAAGGCGCTTTGAAAAGCGCACAATGGTCGCCTCCGAGCTTTCGGAAAGCTCTGCAAGCTCGGTAATCGAGTACGGCAGGACCTCACCGGCGTGGGAAAGCAGCCATTCTGCCACCCTTTTTTCGCTTTTGCCCATATCGTCATAAAGGAGCTGTGCCTGAAGCAGTGTTCTGTTCATGTTCTCTCCTCTCCGACTCTTTTCTATGGAAACGCAAAAAGTTTTTTCACCAGTTATCATTCTACTACATTTTCTTCTATTTGTCAATAATAAAATATTATTTTTCTATTTTCACGGAAAAGTGTAGAAGCAAAAATGATTTTCGCTATTTTTAGGGTTCTTT
Source organism: Eubacteriales bacterium (assembly GCA_045587985.1). Taxonomy (GTDB): domain Bacteria; phylum Bacillota; class Clostridia; order Oscillospirales; family CAG-272; genus UBA1740. Next base: position 7,168 of record JAZNDG010000055.1, read on the forward strand.
TCCACCGTTTTGCAGAAAAAATGAAAGTTTTTTTCAGAAAAAGCAGGCCCTGACACCCCGTCTTGAAAATTATTTTCGCCCCCTTCTCCCCTTTTGCAAACCCCCTTGCTTTTTCATGCACGCGTGTTATAATATAAATAGGAAACGATAAAAAGGGGGCCCCTTTGAAGAAACGGGCGCGCCGCACCGAGAGGAAGGCAGTAAAACAGAAAAAAGAGAGAGCCGCTTTGGCGCAAAGAAAAAGAGGCAGGATTCTTCCTGCCTCTTTTACATTAAGGATAGCATTTCGGCAATCAGGGTATTGGACACCGCCATGCCGGCATCGGTCAGGGCAATGGCATTCTCGCTCACCCTGATAAAGTCCGAATAGCGGTTGATAAGGGGGTGGAAGAGAACGTGGGGATCCCTGCCGAAATCGCGGATGTAGCGGGCGCGGTCGATCCCCTCACGAAGACGGAGCGAGAGCATGACGCGCTCCTCCTCTGCCTCCGCCGCCGTGATCACCTCGCGATCGGTGTAAGCAAGCGCCCTCCCCGCAAGGTAGGCATCAAGATCACGCAGTCTGCCGAAGCGCTCACCGCCAAAGTAGGAATAGGCGGCAACGCCGAGGCCGATATACTCGCCCGCACGCCAGTAGTTAAGGTTGTGGCGGCTTTCAAAGCCCGCTTTTGCGTAGTTTGAGATCTCATAGCGGCCGTAGCCCGCCTCGGTAAGCATGCGGGATGCCATGTCCATCGCATCGGCGGCGGCATCCTCACCGGGAACCGTCCCCCGTATGGGGGAGGATGCAAGCGGCGTCCCCTCCTCGATTGAGAGCGCATAGGCCGAGATATGCTCGGGAGAAAGCGCGATAAGGCCGCAAAGCGTATCCGAAAGCTCCTCTTTGGTTTCTCCCGGAAGGCCGAGCATCAGGTCAAGGCTGATGTTCGAAAAGCCCGCCCGCCTTGCCTCGTAATAGGCACGCCTTGCGTCCTCTGCCGTATGGATGCGGCCGAGAAGCAAGAGCGCACGGTCGGAAAGCGACTGCACGCCAAGGCTTACGCGATTGACACCAAGCCCCCTCAGCAAGGAAAATTTTTCGTAGTCCGCCGTGCCCGGATTCACCTCACAGGTCACCTCGGCATCCTCGGCCACGCGGTAGTGCGTATGCACGGCCGAAAGAAGGCGGGAAAGCTCCCTCTCTCCAAGAAGCGAGGGCGTGCCGCCGCCGAGATAGACGGTGTGCACGGTATAGCCGTCCGCCGGGCGTTCCCTCATCTCGCCGATCAGGGCATCGACATAAAGAGGCATATCCGCCTCCCTTTCCGCAAAGGAGCAGAAGTCACAGTAGATGCACTTCTTTTTGCAGAAGGGGATGTGCAGATAAAGACCGAGCGGCTTATCAGTCATTGTCGTCAAGCTTGAGGACGGCCATAAACGCCTCGGGCGATACCTCGACCGAGCCGAGCTTACGCATTTTCTTTTTGCCCTCCTTCTGCTTTTCAAGCAGCTTCTTCTTTCTTGTGATATCGCCGCCGTAGCACTTGGCAAGCACGTCCTTACGCATAGCCTTGACGGTTTCACGCGCGATGATCTTGGCACCGATGGCGGCCTGGATGGGAATTTCAAAGAGCTGGCGCGGAATATTGTCCTTCAGCTTTTCGGCGATCCGTCTTGCGCGCCCGTAGGCCTTTTCCTCATGCACGATAAAGGAGAGGGCATCCACCTGCTCGCCGTTCAGAAGAAAATCAAGCTTGACAAGGCGGCTCTCTCTGTATTCAAGGAAATCGTAGTCAAGCGAGGCATAGCCCTTGCTGCGGCTCTTAAGCGCATCGAAGAAGTCGTAAACGATCTCATTGAGCGGCAGGTCATAATGCAGCTCGGCACGCGAGGAATCGAGATACTTCATATCAAGATACACGCCTCTTCTCTCCTGGCAGAGGTCCATCAGCCCCCCGATAAACTCGGTGGGGGTGATGATAGAGGCACGCACGATCGGCTCGTAGGCCGCCTCGATCTCATCGGGGGACGGATAGCCCGCCGGGTTATCGATGCTCACCTCGCGGCCTCCGCGCAGGGCGATCTTATAGATCACGCTCGGGGCGGTGGTGATCAGGTCAAGGTTGAACTCACGCTCAAGCCGCTCCTCAATGATCTCCATATGCAAAAGGCCGAGGAAGCCGCAGCGGTAGCCAAAGCCGAGGGCGGCCGAGGTTTCGGGCTCGAAGGAAAGGGCGGCATCGTTCAGCTGGAGCTTTTCAAGCGCCTCGCGCAGGTCGCCGTAGCGGGCCCCGTCTGCGGGGTAGATGCCCGCATACACCATCGGGCGAGCAGGGCGGAAGCCGGGCAGCGGCTCGGTAATGCCACCCTCTGCATGCGTGATGGTATCGCCTACGCGCGTATCCCCCACCGTCTTCATGCTGGCGGTGAGATACCCGACCTCGCCCGCTGTGAGAATTCCCGTTTCGTTCATGGAAAAGGCGCCGGGCGTGCCGCAGGATACCACGTCATACTCGGCCCCCGTGCTCATAATGCGGATGCGGTCACCCGCCCTTAAGCAGCCGTCCATCACGCGGACATACACCACAACGCCGAGATAGCTGTCGTAGTAGGAGTCAAACACGAGGCATTTCAGGGGGGCAGATGCATCCCCCCGGGGTGCGGGAATGGCGGTGATCAGCCCCTCAAGGACGTCCTTTATATTCTCACCCGTCTTGGCCGAAACGGCAGGGCACCCCTCTGCGGGGATGCCGATGATCTCCTCGATCTCGTCCCGCACGCGGGGAACATCGGCCGAGGGAAGGTCGATCTTATTGATGACGGGCAAAACCTCAAGGTCGTTGTCAATGGCAAGGTAGGCGTTGGCCAGTGTCTGGGCCTCCACCCCTTGGGTGGCATCCACCACAAGGATCGCGCCCTCGCAAGCCTTCAGCGAGCGGGACACCTCGTAGCCAAAGTCCACGTGGCCGGGGGTGTCGATGAGGTTATAGTAGTATTCCTCGCCGTTCTCGGCACGGTAGGTAAGCGCCACCGTGCGTGCCTTGATGGTAATGCCCCTCTCCCGCTCAAGATCCATATTGTCGAGCATGCGGTTTTCAAGGTCATGGCTGTCCACCGCCCGCGTTGCCTCAAGAATGCGGTCGGCAAGGGTGGATTTGCCGTGGTCGATATGGGCGATGATAGAAAAATTTCTGATCTTCTTTTGCTTGTCAGTCACCTTGTCGGTCTCCGTTCCTTATGATTCGTTCCCCGCAAGAGAAAGGGTGTCACGGGTGAAGGCGGCGATCTTTTCGTCTGCCACCTCCTCGCTCTCTCCGTGCACGAGGAAATAGAGCTTGATCTTCGGTTCTGTGCCCGAGGGGCGCACCACAACCTTGTCGCCCTCCTCGGTGATGAAATAGAGGACGTTGCTCCTTGCCTGTGTGATCGGGCTTCTCTCACCCGTATCTACGTTTGTAAAGTATCCTTTACTGAAATCGCCAATGGATAGGATGCGCTGTCCGCCAAGAGCCTTCGGGGGTGTCTTGCGCAGGTCGGCCATCAGGCGCTCCTGTCTTGCAAGGCCGTCAAGCCCCTCCATATAGATCTCGGTGGTCTTCTCGCGGAAGATGCCGTACTTTTCGTCAAGCTCGCGGGAGGCATCGGCAAGCGTCATGCCTCTTTCCTCGTAATAGGCGGCCATCTCGGCGATCATGAGCGAGGTGCCGACCGCATCCTTATCGCGGGCATAGGTCCCCGTCAGGTAGCCGTAGCTTTCCTCGAATGCGAAGATGAAGCTATCCTCCTCCCCCATCGCCTCACGCATCTTGATGACCTCGCCGATATACTTAAAGCCGGTCAGGACGTCATAGAGCTTGATGCCGTGGACATCGGCGATCTTCGCAACAAGGTCGGTGGATACGATGCTCTTGATGGTAAAGGGATCCTTCGGCATCGTCCCTGTGCGCTTTTTCGCCCCGATGATATAGTCAAGCAGAAGCGCGCCCATACGGTTGCCGCTGATGGTCACAAACCCCTGCCCGTCACGCGTCATAACACCCACGCGGTCCGAGTCGGGGTCGGTGGCGATCACGATATCGCTCCCCTCCCTCTCGGCAAGCGCCGTGCCGAGGGTAAAGACCTCGGCGTATTCGGGGTTCGGCTTCTTGACGGTGGGGAAATCCCCGTCAAGCTGCATCTGCTCCCTGACCGTCACGACATTTCGAAGGCCGGCGCGCGAAAGGACCTCGGGCACGAGGCGGTAGCCGGCGCCGTGCAGAGGGGTATAGACCACCGAAAGGCTATCGCCCGCGCGCAAGAGCATCTCGCGGTCGATGACCGTTTTATCAAGAGCAGCGAGGTATTCCTCGTCAAACGCCTCATCAAGCACGGTAACAAGCCCTGCCTCAATGGCCGCATCAAGCTCCATGCGGGGGGCACCGCCAAGCACGTCAACCCTCTCCATTGCGGCGGCAACCACCGCTGCATCCTCGGGCGAGAGCTGGGCGCCGTCCTCCCAATAGGCCTTGTAGCCGTTATACTCGCGCGGATTGTGCGAGGCGGTCACGTTAATGCCCGCGATGCACGAAAGATGCCGCACGGCAAACGAAAGAAGCGGGGTGGGGCGCAGGCTGTCAAAGAGGTAGACACGGATGCCCGCCGCCGCCAGCACCTCGGCCGCCACGCGCGAGAAAAGAGCCGAGTTGTGACGGCTGTCATAGGCGATCACAACCCCTCTTTCGGCCCCGCCCTCCCGAAGAACGAGATCGGCAAGCCCACGGGTGGCCCGTGCCACGGTATGCACATTCATACGGCCGGGGCCCATCGCCATAGAGGAGCGCAGGCCGGCCGTGCCGAACGCAAGCGTTCTGCCAAAGGCAAGCTCTCTTTCCTCCTCCGAGGTGGTGGCCGCAACCATAGCGCGCTCCTCCTCCGAAAGATAGGGGGAATGCAGCCAGCGCTCGTATTCCTGCATATAATCCATCATGCTCCCTCCTCCTCGCCAAGCGCAAGACAGGCCTCGATCGCATCCGCGAGCTGATCGGGGCAGGAGGTGGGCTTCATCCCACAGCGGATGCCGCGCATACGGCGGACGGCCTCATCGGCCTGCATACCGACAACAAGCGCGGCAACCCCCTGGGTATTGCCGGCGCAGCCGCCGATAAATCTCACACGCGAAACGGTGCTTCCGTCAATCGCAACCTCAATGCGGCCGGCGCACACGCCGTGGGGGCGGTAGGTAAGTGTTTTCATAGCATGTATCCTTTCTTATAGCTCGGTATAGAGGCCAAGCACCGTGAAGGTCTTGGCAAAGAGAGATAGGTACGCGATAAAGGCAGCCTTTCCCCCTCCCGTAAAGGCGGCGCGGCAAAGAAGCGCCCCTTCAAGAAAGGCGGCAGGCATCACCTCCGAGAACAAAAGGCGAAGGCCGAGCGCGCTTGCTGCCGAAAGCGCAGCTGTAATATCCTCGGTCCTGCCCGCAAAGCGCACGGCAAGCGAGGTGGGCTCCTTTGCGATCGGCTCACGCCCTACAAGAGCAACCGTAAGCGCATCCTCCTCCCGCAGGCTTTTTGCGGTGGCAAGCACCGAAAGACCGCGCTCCTCGATCAGCGAAAAAACCGTGCCCACCGGGGTGCGCCCCGCAAAAAACGGCAGGACGGCATAATCGGCATAGCCGTTCTCCACATCGTCACAAAGCGCCCGCAGGCTCTCGCGGTAGGAGGGCACAGGCGAAGAAAGAAGGGGGGCAAAGCGCTGATAGGCCTCAAGGGACGGATCGTTTCCGATCAAGACGGTGCGGCTTCTTGCAGGCGGAGCAAAGGGGCCGCCAAGAAGCGCCTCGGCCGTAAGCGGACCAAAGCGCGCCTCGGCCGCGCCGAGAACAAAGCGGGCAAGGGCAAGACGGTCGTCATATCCCGAGGGGGCGATATCCCCCTCCGAAAGAAGCCCCTCGCAGGCGGCGAAAAAATCACGCGCCGAGAGCGCCTCGGCCGTCTCGGGCATATGGGCAAGCGAGAAGGCAAGCTCGGAAAGAACACCATGCCGCCACTCCCCCTCCCGAAGGAGGCGCGCATCGCTCTCCGAAAGGTTGAAAAGCGATGCCGAAAGCTCACCGCTCATCACGGCATACGCTCCAGAATGCGGTAGCTTTCAAGGAGAAATGCGTTCATCTCATCGCGCGAGAGCGGTCGGTAGGAAAGCAGGGCAAGAGAAAGGAGATAGCGGGCAACCGCCCCGGCCTCATCCCCATAGCCGCCCGAAAGAAGGCGCATAACCGCCCCCGAATCAAGATTCAGGCAAAGCCTTGCGGGCAGGGGTGCTGCGGGTGCATCCGGCGCATAGTAGCGCATCATCTCCTGCATACGCACGTCCTCCTCCGAAACCGTAAGAAGGGCGGGGGCGGTGTCCTCCCCCAGATGCTCTTGAGCAAAGGAAAGCGTCAGCCCCTCGGCCGTGACCCCCTCAAAAAGAGCCGTGATGCGCGCAGGATCGGCAAACGCCTCCCCCTCCTTCACAAGGGCATCGGTCGAGGCATCGATGCGGCGGCAGGAAAGCCCCTCGCAGTATCCCTCAAGCGCCTCAAGGAAGCGGGTATCGATCATATCGCGCGCGGTGATCACCGAGATGCCGCGGCTTAAAAATGCGGACACGAGCGATGCCTGGCGGTCAGGGTCACGGGTGTAGTAAAGCACACCCTCGTGCCCCTCCTCCTTGGCAAGCGCGCGCATCTCCTCGACCGTCTTCTTCTCGCCGCCCGTAAGGGATAAAAGCACGGCGGACGAGGCGCGGTCGTAAAACTTGCGGTCGCTGATAGAGGCATAAAAAAGGAAGGTGGAAAGATCCTGCCACATCGCTTCATATGCCGCACGGTCGGCCTTGATCATCGAGGAAAGCTTGTCGGCTACCTTTTTTGCGATGTAGGCGGACACCTTCTTGACATAGGCGCTGTCCTGCAAATAGCTGCGCGACACGTTGAGCGGCAGCTCGGGACAGTCGATCACCCCGCGGAGCATCAGAAGATACTCGGGAATGACCTCGCGGATATTGTCGGCCACAAAGACCTGGTTATAATAGAGCTTGATCTGCCCCTCAAGGCTCTCAAGATCACGCGAGAGCTTCGGGAAAAAGAGCACGCCCTTGAAGTTTAAGGGATAATCTGCCGCAAGGTGCATCGAAAAGAGGGGCTCGCGGTAGTCACGGAATACGCTTTTGTAAAAGGCGCGGTAGTCCTCCTCGGTCACATCCTGGGCAGGGCGCTGCCAAAGGGGCTCTGTATCGTTCAAAGGCTCGCCTTCCTCCCCCTTATCGGCATCGAGAAGCAGGATCGGGGCGGGCATGAAGGCACAGTAGCGCAAAAGGATATCGCGCAGGCGGCCCTCCTCAAGATATTCACGGCTTTCCTCGTTAAGATAGAGGATCACGTCCGTCCCCTGCCCCATACGGGTAGCCCCCGTGAGCTCGTATTCTCCCGCCTCGGTTGCCGAAAAGCAGACGGCGGGGGCCCCGCTGTCATAGGACTTGGTGAGCAGCTCCACCCTGTCGGCCACCATAAAGGCCGAATAAAAGCCGAGGCCAAAGTGCCCGATAATGCCCGAGCTCCCCTCTCCCTCATACTTTTCGATAAAGTCAAGCGCACCAGAAAGGGCCATCTGACAGATGTATTTCTCCACCTCCTCGGCCGTCATACCGATGCCGTTGTCCGACACGGTAAGCGTCCCCGCCTCCCTGTCGGCGGTCACTGTGATGCGGTAGGGGGCGGCTGCCTCCTCGGCCTTGCCGAGGGATACGAGGCGGCGGTGCTTTGTGATCGCGTCCGAGGCGTTTGAAACCAGCTCCCGCAGGAAGATCTCACGCTCGGAATAGAGCCATTTCTTGATGATCGGAAAGATATGCTCGGTGCTGACGGCGATCTCGCCGCGCTTGCTTTTTGCAAAGGTATCCATAGCCCCTCCTGAACCGTAATTTCGAGAATATGGGAAAAAGGGATATATATCCCTTTCTCTATTATACCGCAAACTTCTCCGAATATCAATTCCCAAAGCAGCGATTTCTGAAAACTTTTTTCGCGCACAACTTGATTTTTCCCCTCCTCTGTGTTATACTGGTAAGGTCATCGCCGGTGTGGTGGAATTGGCAGACGCGCCGGACTCAAAATCCGGTGGTAGCGATACCGTGCGGGTTCGACCCCCGCCACCGGCACCAAACAAAAGGCCGCTTTCGCAAGAAGGCGGTTTTTTGTTTGTGACATTGTGGGCTGTGGGGGTCGAAGGGGAGCGGTAGTGAATGAGAGCCCGGTGGGCTCTCAGAGCCGCGACTGACCGAGCCGCGGAGAAAAAGGCGAAATCCCCCTCGCCTTTTTCGAAGGTCGCGGCGAGAGGACCCCCGCCACCGGCACCAAGAAAAAGACCGTTTTCGAACGGTCTTTTTCTATTCAATCCGAAGGATTGGTATGGAATCACCGCACTTTGTGCGGTGTATGGAATCGCCGTAGGCGCATGGCATCACGCGGTAGCGTGTATACTCCTTCGGATTGATTCCATGCAAGACTGACGCCTTGATGCCATACAGCAGACAGGCTGCTGATTCCATGCACGCCCTTGGCGTGATTATTTTCTTTTGGAAAAAGCAGTTAACAACCGCGGATTTTAAAACCGAAAGACGAGAATGTGCAAGCCCCCTCCCCTTGCTTTAACCTTGTTTTTGCGGTATAATAGATGTGTACATTATCGCAATATATAAATCACAGCTTCATTAAGAAAAGGAGAAAAAAGTATGGCACGTTTTACACTTCCCCGCGATCTTTACCACGGCAAGGGTGCGCTGGAGGCCCTGAAAACGCTCCGCGGCACGCGCGCAATGGTCTGCGTGGGCGGCGGCTCTATGAAAAAGTTCGGGTTTCTTGACAAGGTCGTTTCCTATCTTGAGGAGGCGGGCATGGAGGTTGCGCTTTTTGAGGGCATTGAGCCCGATCCCTCGGTTGACACCGTAATGAAGGGCGCCGAGGCAATGGCAAGGTTCGAGCCCGACTGGATCGTGGCGATCGGCGGCGGCTCTCCCATTGATGCCGCAAAGGCCATGTGGATCAAGTATGAGTACCCCGAGATCACCTTCCCCGAAATGTGTGTGGTGTTCGGCATTCCCGAGCTCCGCAAGAAGGCCCGCTTCTGCGCCATTCCCTCCACCTCCGGCACGGCCACCGAGGTGACCGCCTTCTCGGTCATTACCGACTACAAGAAGGGCATCAAGTATCCGCTTGCCGACTTTGAGATCACGCCGGACGTGGCGATCGTGGATCCCGATCTTGCCGAAACCATGCCGAAGAAGCTGACCGCCCACACGGGTATGGACGCCATGACCCACGCGATCGAGGCGTATGTTTCGACCGCGCACTCGGAATTCACCGATCCGCTTGCCATCTTTGCGATCAAGATGATCGAGGATAACCTTGTGGATTCCTACAACGGCGACATGGAGAAGCGTGCCTCCATGCACAACGCCCAGTGCCTTGCCGGCATGGCCTTCTCGAACGCGCTTCTCGGCATCGTGCACTCGATGGCGCACAAGACGGGGGCGATCTTTGAGGACCTTGGCGCGCACATCATCCACGGTGCGGCCAACGCCATGTACCTGCCCAAGGTCATCGCCTTCAACGCAAAGGACGAAACGGCAAAGAAGCGCTACGGCGTGATTGCCGACTATATGGGCCTTGGCGGCAAGGACGATGATGAGAAGGTCAAAAACCTCATTGCTTACCTGCGCCGGATGAACGATGCGCTTTCGATCCCCCAGTGCATCAAGAACTACGGGCTTGACAGCCTGCCCTGCCAGTGCGGCTTTGTTCCCGAGGAGATCTTCCTTGAAAGACTCCCCGAGATCGCAAAGAATGCGGTGGCAGACGCCTGCACCGGCTCGAACCCCAGAAGCATTGATGCCGAACAGATGGAAAAGCTGCTTAAGTGCTGCTATTATGATACCGAGGTCGATTTCTAAAGAGGAGCGTATTTAGGCATAACCGAAAAGAGGTGTTATGGCGACACATAGCACCTCTTTTTTTGCGCCCTCGCGCTTTGCCCGTTTTTTGTTGAAAGCCCATGACCGCCGCTTTTTTCGGTTGACAAGGCGATGGCTATATGGTATTCTTAATCTATGAGCTTATAAACGGGAAAGGAGCTGCGTATGGGATATCTTGTCGAGATCGGCTATATTGCCGCCGTTTGTCTTCTTTCTCATCTTCTGCATACGCGCGCCGGCGTAAAGGGCGCCACCACGCGCAAGCTGACGCATATCCTCATCGGCGCGGTCTTCTTTCTGCAATACGCCTTTTTCCGTGACGATATTCTTGGGATGCTGCTCGTCCCCGCCCTTGTCACGGTCGGGCTTTTCCTTGTGGCGCACTTTCGCCTTGTGCCCTCCATGGTCAACCCCGAAAACCCATACGGCATTTTCCTTTACGCGCTTGCCATCCTTATATCAAACGTCATCGCCATCCTCGTCCCCGCCTATCACGCGGCGGCAGGGGCGGCGATCCTTGCCCTCTCTCTTGGGGATGGGGCGGCCGCCCTTGGGACCTCCTTTTTAAAGAAGCCCCACCGCCTTTATCGCGAGAAAACGGTGGAGGGCAGTACCCTTTGCCTTCTCTTTTCGCTGCTTGGCATGCTGCTCCCCGGGCTATTCTTCCCCGCACTTGCCCTCTCGCCCTGGCTCCTTCTGCCCGCCGCGCTTTTTTCGGCAGGGCTTGAGCTCTTCACGGGGAGGCTTGATAACCTTGCCATCGTCTTTGGTGTTGGGGGGCTTGTGTATTTCCTGTCGGGGGTAGAGGAGAGTGCTCTTTTCCGTCTTTCGGTCGGCTCTCTTCTGGGGCTTCTGGTCGTGATCCTTACGGTGCACGCGCGGATGCTGACCTTCCCCGCCGCCACCGCCGCACTGGTGCTTCTTCTCCTTATTCTCGGCCTTGCGGGATATGCCGAGGCCGTCTATCTTCTCCTACTCTTTCTTTTGGCGGGCATTGTGCACGCCTTCAATAGGCGCATCGGCAACCGTCATTCGGATGGGGCGCGCGGCATCCGCCAGGTGCTTGCCAACGGCGGACCCGCCGTGCTTCTTCTCATCCTTTCCGCCGCCCTCGGCGTGCGTTGCCTGCTCATCGGTTATTTTGCCGCCCTTGCCGAATTCCTTGCCGATACGATGGCCTCGGATATCGGGACGCTTTCCCGCCGCGAGCCCTTTGACCTCCTACGCCTTTGCCGCATTCCGCGCGGCCGCTCGGGCGGGGTAAGCCTGCTCGGCACGGCCGCCTCTCTTTTTGCCTCTCTTTTTGCCGCCGCCCTCTCGCTCGGCGCGGGGCTTACGCTATACGAGGCAGCCGCCGTGCTTCTTGCCTCGGTCCTCGGTGTTCTTATCGACAGCGCGCTCGGCTCACTTCTGCAAGCAAAGTACCGCTGCAGTGTGTGCGGCGCCTATACAGAAAAGCCTACGCATTGCGCCGCGGCCGCCGTCAAGACAAGCGGCCTTTCCTTCCTTTCCAACAGCGGTGTAAATCTTGTTTCCTCGCTTCTTTCGGGCGTCATTGCGTGTCTTATTTGTATGTAAAAAAGGTGTGGTTTTCCATGCCTTTTTTATTTATGGCGGGTGAATGATACTATCAAGTGCAGCACAATTAAGAAAAAGGGCGGAGATGCTCTCCGCCCTTTTTTATACCGAAAAAAGCCGTTCTTTATTAAAAGAACTTCGTCTTATCCACCACGTACGTATCGTTTGCGATCTTGACAAGATCAATGAGGCCAAGGATCCAGCCGATACCGCAGGCAAACGACATAAGGATCTTGGTAAAGCCTCTTTTGTTCTCTCCCATCATAAAATTATGGACGCCAAGGCCGCCGAGGAAAAAGGCAAGCAGGATCATCATCACCTTATCCTCGCCCCCGAGCTTTTTCTTCTTTTCTTCCTTGGGATCCACAGGTGCAACACCGGTGGGGGCGCCGCACTTCTGGCAAAACGCCTGGCCCTCTGCGATCTCTGCACCACACTTTTCGCAATACATAGTCAGTCCTCCTCAAAATTATATGGATGGGTTCTTCCATAGCGATTATAGCAAATCAAGCGCCTCTTGTCAAGATAGCGCCACTCCCCACGGCCGCTTCCGAAAAGATGGAAAGACCAAAGAAAAAAGGACGGAGAATTTTATATTCTCCGTCCTTTGGCGGCTTAAAGAAACAGCATGGCGAGCGAAAGGATCGGGTAGAGCACCCCGAGGACAGCGCTTGTGATAAAGCCAAAGAGCGCGCCCTTGCCGGCAGACTTTGCCTTCTTCGGTGTTTTGTCCTTCTCAAGCACATAAAGGATCAGCCCTACGACCGGGATGAAGAAGCCAAGAACCGCATACCCGAGGGAGGGCGCATCCACCTCACCCGGGGCGGCGGGCATCTGCCCGCACGGTGAGCCGCAGGCAGAGCAAAAGGATGCATCATCGGTCAATTCTTTTCCGCATCTGGTGCAATATTTCATAGTCGTTCTCCTTTTCTGTATGGAAAGGTCAGCCCTTGGGGATCACTACGGTTTCGCCGGAGGGGATGCGGTAGGCTACACCGTCCACATCAATGCACACCTCAAAGAGCGAGGGGTTGTAGATCCTGTGGCCGTCTGCGCTGTACCGAAGGCGGCGGTAGCCCTCCACATAGTCGCAGATCTCAATATTGGTCGCATAAAAGATGTCATCGCGCCGGGAAAGGCGGCGGCAGATCTCCTCAATATGCTCCCACTTACCGTACCGCTCAAACTCATAGCTGTGCCCCCAGATATAAAGGAGGCGGGGCATCCGTCTTGCATGGTTTAAGGCCGCAACATCCAGCGCCAGAAATGCATCGATATAGTCAAAGATCTTCGGGTCGTCATGATGGGCTGTGGGCATCCAGGCATGGAAATCGGCAGGGAGCAGAAAATCGGGATCCTTGCCGCCAAGCGTTCTCGCATAGGCGATATCCAGCTCGGTAAGGTACTGCTTGATCGCCTCATAGCTGCCAAGGCTCCCCATCTGTGTAATGCCCGTATCGGGATACGCCATCCCGCGGATGATGGTGCCGCACCGCTCCTCAAGGTCAAGGCGGCAGTCAAGCACATCACGGATGCCCTCAATCACTCTCATGTTGCCGTTTGCGCGGTGGCCCATACCGTGAATGGCGATCTCATGGCCCTTTTCGATAAAATGCTCACGCAGCTCCTCATTCTTGAAGGAAAAGGGGCGGAAGGCCGCGCCGTTATGGTTAAAGGTGCACTTCAGCCCGTAACGGTCAAAGATAGCAGCAAGACGCAGATCGTCCGCAACACCGTCATCATAGCTGAAGGTGACCGCCTTGGCCCGCCCACCGGGATAACGCATAAATACAGATTTCATAAAACCCTCACGTTTCGTTTTTACCCTTTTATTGTAACACACCCGCAAAGGAAAGTCAAGAAAAAGCACACCGCGCCGCATATCAGGCGGAATTGCCCTCGTGGCTAGGCGGCGAGTGGCCTAGTGCCGCAGCCTACGAACGAAAAAGCCACCCTGCTGGGTGGCTTTTTCGTTGTATAAAGGCTACGAAAAAGATATTTTTTGAGGTTTGCTATTAGGATTCGAACCCGAGTATAATATAATGCTTTTCGACCAACGGGAGAAAAGCTACATTAGCACCTCTTCACTATTCACTATTACTTATTACTTGCCAAAAAACGACAAGGGATATTTAGTGAAAAGTGAAGAGTGAAAAGTGAAAAAGTAAAAACGACAACCTTCTATCGAAGATTGTCGTTTTTTGGCTGCGGCACTAGGATTCGAACCTAGGTAATGACGGAGTCAGAGTCCGTTGCCTTACCGCTTGGCGATGCCGCAATATGATGTACCGCGCTTGCGGTACTTTCATATTATAGCATGTTTTCACATTTTGTCAAGAGGTTTTCCTTTTTTTGTTTAAGCTTTTTATTTTGCCCCTGTCATCCTTCGGAAGCCGGAAAAGAAGACGGCATAGAGCGCGGCCGTTAAACGGCACGAGGGGATAGAGGTATCCCGGCCCCGCCTTTAAGGTTTTGTTGCTGACAATAAGAACGAAGATCAAGAGGATCCCAAGGAAAAAGCCCCATATATCAAAGAGCCCCGCAAGGAGAAGGAGAAGCATCCGCATAAATTTCAGGGCGTAGCCAAGCTCATAGTTCTGCTGGGCAAAGCCTGCCACCGCCACAAGCGCCATATAGAGGATGACCTCGCCCGAGAGCCAGCCCGCGCGCACGGCAAAGTCGCCAAGGATCAGACCGCCGACCACGCTCATCGAGCTTGCAAGCCGATCGGGCGTGTTCATGGAGGCGAGCTTTAAGCCATCGATCGCAAGCTCGGCAAGAAAGAGCTGCAAAAGAAGCGGTAGCCCCCCCATATCCTCGGGCACGATAAAGAGTAGCCATGCGGGCAGCATCTCGGCGTTCTTGACGGCAAGATACCAAAGCGGCGTAAAAAGGAGGGCAAGAAGAAGCACCGCCTGGCGCACAAGCCGCAGATAGGTGCCGGTCAGTGGGGGGAAATAGTAGTCGTCCGTTTCCTGCATAAAGTCAAAGATGGAGGTGGGCAGCACCATCACCTGCGGCGAGGTATCCACCAGCACAAGCACGCTCCCCTCGGCAAGATGGGCGGCGGCCGCATCCGGGCGCTCAAGCGTCCTGATCTTGGGAAAGGGATTGTACCACCGCCGCCCGATCAGGCACTCGGCAAGGCTCTGATGGCCCATCGTGAGGGACGAGGGGTGTGCCTCCTTAAGCTTGCCCACCGCCTCCTCCACCACGCGTGGGTCGGCCACGCCGTCAAGATAGGCCACCACCACATCGGTCTGTGAGGAGCCCTTGACCGTGAGATACTGCATCCTCAGGCGCGGATCGCGCAGGCGGCGGCGCAGAAGAACGGTATTGAAGATCAGGGTTTCAACAAATCCGTCCTTTGCCCCCTGCATCGCGCGGTCGCTGTCCGGCTCCTCGGGCAGGCGCGCAGGATAGGTGCGTGCATCCACCACCACCGCTTCCCCGCCAAAGGTGTTGCCAAGCAAAACAAGCGCGCCCGAAAGCACGAAAAAGACGATTTTTTCAAGGTCGTTCACCACCTCGACCTCCACGTAAGGCACACTCCCCTCGGTAAAGCGGCGGGCCGCCCCCTCTCCGCGCGGAAGGCCCTGCATGGTGAGGAAGAACTGAAACATCTTTTGCACAGAGGCATCCTTCAAAAAGCCGTCCACATAGACCGCCGTCAGCTCGTCCTCTCCGATAAGCAAACGGCGCATAACAAGGTCAAAGCTTGCATCGATCCGAAGAGCCGCCGAAAGCGCCCTGACGTTTTCCCCATAGTCAGGCGAAAGCAGCTGCATACCCATCCCCTCCCTTTTTACGGTTAGTATTTCCGCCCCGTGAAGAAATATGCAAGGAGGGTAAAAAAGCGGAAGGGCGCCCCCCTCCCTCTACCGCGCCCCCTTAAGGAGGGGAAGCACCTGCCGAAGCTGCGCGGGAATATAAAAAAGAGATACGAGGTGTAACCCCATATCTCTTTTTTGTTTGCGGTTATGCCAAAAGACACCGTTGCGCGAGCAAATGCTCCGGCGTGCCGCGCGCTGTGCGCGCGTTGAGAAACGAGGGGATTTTGAGCAGAATTCGCCGTTCTCCGACCGAGAGGCGTATATACATACGTCAGAGGGAGGAAACGGTGAAAGCAAACAAAATAAAATAATTTCGGAGAAAGCCATAGGCTTTCAACCTTAAAAACCAAGGAAAACACGAAGATGCAAAAAAGAGATACGAGGTGTAACCCCATATCTCTTTTTTGTTTGCAGTTATGCCAAAAGGCACCGTTTCTCACTTATTTTTGAAAAACTGATACAAGGAGCACGGTATCATCCCGTTGTAAAGTTTTCTTTTCTTATCTGCCTTTTTGCCGTAGTAGTATTCAAAATCCTGGTCGGACGTGATGATGTACACCTGCCAAGGGGCAAGCGCGCGGAAGGTGGCCCCCATATCGCGGTAGAGGGCCTCCACAGCCCGTCTTTCGCCAAGGCGCTGGCCGTAGGGGGGATTGGTGACAATGGTGCCGCGCCGCCCCTCCGACTTGATCTTTCTTGCATCAAAGGCGAAGGTCTTGACCGTACCGGACACCCCGGCCGCACGGGCGTTCTGCTCGGCGGCGGCTACCATCTCGGGGTCGATGTCCGAGGCATACACCTCAAAGGCAGAGGGGGTAACAAGGTCGGCCGCCTCCTCTCTTGCGGCGGCAAAATGGGCCCTTCCGACCGCGGGAAATTCCTCGGCCGCAAAGGCGCGGTGGGCACCGGGGGCCATGTTGCACTGCAGCATCGCCGCCTCAATGGCGATGGTGCCGCTGCCGCACATGGGATCCCAAAAGAGCACCTCCTCACGCGGACGGCTGATGGCGGCCATCGCGGCGGCGAGGGTTTCCCTTAAGGGGGCGGGACCGGTCTTTTGCCGATAGCCGCGCTTGTAAAGCGGCTCACCCGAGGTATCGATCATAAGCGTGGCCTCGTCCTTTAAGATAAAGAACTCAACGCGGTAGGTGATGCCTGTTTCGGGAAACCAGCGGATGCCGTATTTTTCGGTAAGGCGCGTGGCAATGGCCTTTTTGATGATCTTTTGACAGTCCGGAATCGAGTGGAGGGCGGAATTGATCGAATGCCCCTTGACCGGGAAGGCATCCTCCCGCCCGATAAAGGCCTCAAAGGGCAGATCGCGCACCCCCTCAAAGAGCGCATCAAAGGTGGTGGCGCGGAAGGAGCCGAGCTTAATGTAGATATGCTCGGCATACCGCAGAAAGACGTTTGCAAGCGCAACCGCCTCGGCATCCCCACGGAAGGTGACACGGCCGTCAATGGTGGAGGTGCGCTCATAGCCGAGCGCATCGATCTCCTCGCCGAGCAGATGCTCCAGCCCAAAGAGGCAGGTCGCCACAATTTCAAATTTCACGTGCAGCCTCCTTAATCGTCAGCACCGAGCTGCTCAAGCACAGACTTTTTCTCGGTGGGCCTTGCATCTCCGTGACGGACAAAGAACATGGTCACGAACGCAAATGCAACAAACACAGCAGCATAAGGGAAGAGCGAGGTCATTCCGATGCTATCCATCAGGATACCGCTCAAAATTGGTGTAAAGATCTGAGCCGACATCGAGGCGGTGTAGTAGAAGCCGGTATAGCGGCCCACATCCGCCGATTTCGAAAGCTCCACCACCATCGGGAAGGAGTTGACATTGATGGTCGCCCAGCCGATGCCTGCAAGAATAAAGAGGAAATTTACAAGGAGTGCAGGGCTGCCTGCGCGCAAGAAAGACGCAGACAGAAATGCCGCAAACAAGAGAATAACACCCGCAAGAATGGTTTTTTTGCGTCCGATCTTGGTAGCCACGATACCGGCAGGAATATACGCGACCACGGCGGCGGCCTGCGCGATGATCAGGGTGGTGTTATAATCAAGGCCAAGCACATTTCCGGCATAGACAGAATACTTGCTCGTAACGGCATTGTAGCCCATATACCAAAGGGCAACCGAGGCAAGGATCAGAAGGAGCGAGATCAGCTGGGGGCGGTCAAGCTTCACACCCTTTTGGGCTGCCTGCTTCTCGGCCTCCTCTTTCGCATCCTTTTCCTCATCGATGCCAAGGCGGCGGCTCTCCTCCTCCATCTCGGCGACCAGCTTCGGCTCACGCACGGTGAGAAGGAAGATGCCGAGGGCCGAGAGCATCAAAGCTCCCACAACGATAAAGAAGGTGAAATAGGGCATCAAAGAGTTTTTCACCGAACCGGTTCCAAATATGATGCCGAGCCCGAGGACAATGATACCGCCTGCCGTGCCCATCAGGTTGATGATGGCGTTTCCCTTACTGCGCAGGGGCTTGACCGTCACGTCCGGCATCAGGGCAACAGCGGGAGAACGGAATGTTCCCATTGCCACCAAAACAAAGAAGAGGAGCACAATAAAGACAATGAGATTTCCGGGGTTATTTGACGTAATGCGAGAAATCACCGCCTGTCGCGCCGGGGCAACGATATCGGTGTACGCTTTGTTTGTTTTTATTTCTCCATCCTCCTCAATCTGCATGGGGATCGAGATGAATTCATCGCGACTGATCTTATCCTGCAAGGGATACGTTTCTTCAGCACGAAAAACATTAGCAACCGCCTCAAAGAAGGGCACCTTTTCCTCTTCCTTCTTCCAGTCGGCAATTTCGGGATTCGCATCCCAAATTTTTCCGAGTGATTCAGTGTAGGAGCTTCCCTCGGTTCCACTGATATCGTCAATGGCCTGTCTTTGCAGTCCGTCCGGAATTCCCACAAGAACGAGAACAACAACAGCAAGGATCGTACCAAAAAAGATAAAAGGAGTACGGCGCCCATGTTTGCTATGAAATTTGTCGGAAAGAGCACCGAAAATAGGAAGAAGAAACAGCGCAAAAAGGTTATCAAGCGCCATGATCATGCCCGACCAGGTCTGGGCCATACCGAATTTGTCGGTTAAGATCTTGGGGACAAGGGTATCGTAGGCCTGCCAGAACATCGAGATCAAGAAGAAGGCGAAGCCCACGCATATGGTCTTTTTATAATTCAGCTTCATGGAAAATCCTCCATTTTATAGTATCACCTATACAGTATAACACACTTTTCCTTTATAGTCAAGGTGAGGGGGTATTCTCTTTACCGCACAAGGCTCTGGAAGGCCACGGCGCGCCCAAGGATCTTGACGCTTGAAAGCTCCTCCCCCGAAAAAACAAGCGGCATATAGCGCGGATTCTCGGGCATTAAGACAAGGCGCTGTGCGGGGCGGTCGTAATAGACGCGCTTAAGAGTGGCCTCCTCACCGATCACCACCACGCCGATCTCGCCGTTTTCAAGCACATCGCAAGCCTTGACAAACACGATGTCCCCATCGTGGATGCGGGCACCGACCATGCTGTCCCCCTCGGCACGCAGGCAGAAATCGGCATCCACCCCCTCGCCCGCCAGCTGGTAGCCGCAAAAGTCCTCCTCGGCATAGATCGGACGGCCGCAGGCAATATGCCCGAGGAGCGGAACGGCGCGGCGGCGGATCCTCTGCAACGCGGGGTGGGGGAGGCTCCCCTCATCCCATCCCATAAGAGCGGCCGGCGTTGTCGAAAGTGCGCGCGCAATGGCCTCAAGACGGGCATCGGGGATGTTCTCGATCACGCCGTTTTCATATCTTTGTATCGTTTGCTTGCTCGTTTCCGCGGCGATCGCCACCGCCTCCAGCGTCAGCCCCAGCTCACGGCGGCGGGCGCGAATTCGTTCACCCTTTGTCATGGTTTCCTCCATTTTTCGTGCTTTTTAGATATATTTTAACATAATACGTGAAAAAATCAAGTATTTTTTAGAAAATTTCTTAAAAAAGTCACTTGACAAGCAACTTTTGCCCTGTTATAATAGTCACGTAGCGCGTTCCCACCCGCGCAATCGGTGCTGTTTTCCCTCCGCCCCGCAGGAAATCAGCTTATTTTTTCTGTGTGAGTCACTTATCGGGTGACTCGTTTGCGAAAGGAGAACCTATGTATCATTATATGCCCTATGCACAGGATCATGCAGGCGGCGTGCTTTTTCGCGCACCGCTCGAGATCCGCGAGGAGCTTTTGTCCGCACGTGAGCTTTTAAAAACAGTTGAGGGACGTATGGCCGAGGCCGAGGAGAGAAAGGAGGAGCTGCTCCTTGTGCTTGCCTCCTGCCCCGAGGACGGCGAGTGCATTCTGGCGCTTGAAGCGCTCCTTGACGAGGGAGAAGAATTAAAGGGACAGCTTGAAGAGCTTTGGGAGAGGACCGATGTCCTTTCCGAGGAGCTTTCCGAGGCCGTCTTTCTTCTGCACGGAAGCCGTCTGTGAGGTGCTGTATGCAGGACAAAAAGAATCGCCTCCCGCTTGAGGTCGGCCGTCTTGTCATTGCCCTTTGCGGCGATTACGACCGCCGTGAGAGCATCCTGCGCCGGCAGGCGGCCGCGCCGGACGTGCTTTCCATGTACGATGCCTTAAACAGAGGCATTGACCGCGCCGTGGCCGAGGTCTGCGAGGTAGGCATCCGCACCCAGATCCGCCGAGATATCGGCGACCGCCGCGGCGCAAGGAGGTCGCCCATCATCTGCCTCAGTGAAGGCACATACAAGCGCCGCAAGCGGGAAGCACAATACCGCATTGCCAAGGAGCTGCGGCTCTTGTAAGAAAAAAGAGCGTTGCAGCGCAACGCTCTTTTCCTTTGCGGGCATACCTTGCGTCCGCGCGAATTACGGGCGCAGACCCATACCGCCCTCCAGCGTAAGCGTTTCCCCGTTCATGTACTTGAAATCGGGGGATGCAAGCTGCACGCAAACACGGCCGATCTCCTCCTCGGGATCGCCGTAGTGGCCGGCGGGGGGCATCTTTACATTGGCGGCAAATGCCTCGGGATACGTCTTCTCAAATTTTTCAAGCTGAACGGTCCAGGCGAGCGGACAGACGACATTGGTATTGATGCCGTCCCTTGCCCACTCAGTGGCGGCCACGCGCGAAAGACCGCGGATGCCCTCCTTGGCGGCGGCATACGAGCACTGCCCATAGTTGCCGAAGAGGCCCGCACCCGATGCAAAGTTGATGATGCTGCCCTTCGTTTCCTTCAGATAGGGATAGCAGGCCTTCATATAGTAGAAGGTGGCATAAAGACCCGAATACATGGCAAGGTCAAACTGCTCGGTCGTGTGGTCCTGGATCGGCACGCCCGAGGCCGAGGCCTGTGCGTTATTGATAAGGACATCGATACGGCCAAACGCGGCGAACGCCGCCTCGGCAACCGATTTTGCCGTGGCCTCATTATCCGCCCCCGCCGCAATATCGGCAGAGATGGCAAGCACGCGGATGCCGTAGCGCCCCTCAAGCTCCTCCTTGGCCCGCTCAAGCTTTGCGACCTGGCGGCCGGTGATCACAAGGTTTGCCCCCTCCTTGGCGTAAGCGGTGGCGATGCCGTACCCGATCGAGCCGCACCTGCCGTTTTCAAGTGCGGCAAAGCCGGCACCCGTAATAATTGCTGTTTTTCCGGTCAAAAATCCCATAGTGGAGCCTCCTTATCGTTGGTTTTCGTATTTTCGTGGGCTTATTATAGCACAAGCCAACAAGCTTTTCAAGCCAAAATCCCCTCGCTTACAGAAATTTTTCCGCATACATGGGGAACGCTTGCGAAAGATCCCGCTCGGACACCACATACGAGAGGTCCGAAAGTTCCGCAAGGGTGGAAAGGCAGGGCTCGCCCAGCTTATTTGAATCCAGCATCAGGACACGCTTTTTCGATCTTGCCATCATCGCCCGCCGCACGGCGTTCTCGGCAAGGGCGTTGTCGGTCAAGCGCCCATCACTCGTCAGGGTGCGGACCGAGAAGAAGGAGATGTCGGCATTAAAGCTCCGCAAAAACTCCTCGGCATAACTCCCAACAAGCGCAGAGGTACCGCGGGCAGGCTCTCCCCCCGTCACAAAAAGGCGGATGGGTGCATCCATAAGTATGTGAGGGGCGTTTGCATTGTTGGTCACCACCACAAGTGACTTGCGCTCAAAAAGAAGCGGCAAAAGCGCGGCGGCGGTCGAGGAGCCGTCCAGCATCACGGTGTCCCCGTCCGAGATGAGCGAAAGGCATTTCTGTGCGATCACCGCCTTGGCATCGCTTCTCTCCCGCTCACGCAGGGCCTGCGGAAGGTTTTCCCCCCGCCCGTAGCGAAACAGGGCGCCGCCGTGCGTGCGGATGAGCTTGCCCTCGCTTGCCAGAAGCGCAAGGTCACGCCGCATGGTCGGCTCACTCACATAGAGGGCGTGTGCCAGCGCCCCGATATCCGCCTCCTTCCGCTCTCTTAAGTATGCAAGGATCGCATCCTCGCGTTCTCTTGTGCCCATCTTTGCTTTCTCCTTCGTCCAAACGCTCAATATTTGTAGTTTTTTTGTCATATTTTGAACAGAATGCTCAAAGTGCGCCATTCTCTTGACAAATTCGCTCAAAACGATTATAACATATATGGAAACCAATTACAAGTAAAAAGGGGAATGATTATGCCGAAGATGAACCTGGACTGGCAGACCGCCATTGATTTTGTGACCGATGCCTTTGTGGGCGCGGGCGTGCCGCGCGAGGATGCCGAGATCTGTACAGACGTTTTGCTGGAGAGCGACCGCCGCGGGATCGAGTCCCACGGGTGCAACCGCTTCAAGCCGATCTATATCGACCGCATTAAGGCGGGGATCCAAGAGCCCGTCACCAACTTTGAGATCATTAAGGAAACACCCACCACCGCGGTGGTGGACGGCCACCACGGCATGGGCCAGGTGATCGGCTACCGCGCGATGGAAATGGCCATCAAGAAGGCCAAGGAATACGGTATGGGTATGGTTGCCGTGCGCAACTCCTGCCACTACGGCATCGCGGGCTACTATGCCACGATGGCGACCAAGGCAGGCTGCATCGGTATGACCGGTACGAACGCCCGCCCCTCGGTTGCGCCCACCTTTGGCGTAGAGGGCATGTTCGGCACCAACCCCTTCACCATCGGCATCCCGACCGATGAGGCGTTTGACTTCATCTTTGACTGCGCGACCTCGATCACCCAGAACGGCAAGGTTGAATACTATGCCCGTATCGGCGAGGACGTGCATCCCGGCACTGTTGTGGACCTTGAGGGTCAGCCTGTGACCGGGGACGCGGGCGAGGCACTTGCCAAGATCCGCAAGGGCACGGCCGCCCTCACCACCCTCGGCGGCATCGGCGAGGCGCTCGGCGGCTATAAGGGCTATGGCTTTGCGCTGGCGGTCGAGATGATGTCCTGCGCCCTGCAGGACGGTATGTACGGCAAGGACCTTGACGGCAAGGACGAAAACGGCAACATCCGCCCCTATCACCTCGGCCACTACTTTATCGCGATCGACACCGACCATTTCCTCGGCGAGGAGGTCTGCCGCAAAAAGGCGGGTGACGTTTTGCGTGCCGTGCGCGCCTCGAAGCGGGCCCCCGGCGCAGAGCGCATCTATACCGCGGGCGAGAAGGAATACGAGATCTGGCTCTCGCGCAAGGATAGCGGCGTGCCGATCAACGAATCGGTCCAGGCCGAGATGATACGCGTCCGTGACGAATACGGTCTTACGAAATACACCTTCCCCTGGGAGAAATAAGGAGATATCATGAACTACGCAGAAGAATCACTCAAGAAGCATTACGAATGGCGCGGCAAGATCGAGGTGACCGGCCGTGTGACGGTCAAGGATCGCGAGGATCTTTCGCTTGCCTATACACCCGGCGTTGCCACCCCCTGCCTTGAGATCGAGAAGGACGAGAGCAAATCCTATGACCTCACAAGGCGCTGGAACACCGTGGCGGTGATCACGGACGGCACGGCCGTGCTCGGCCTTGGGGACATCGGCCCTGTGGCGGGCATGCCGGTTATGGAGGGAAAGGCGCTCCTCTTCAAGGCCTTCGGTGATGTGGACGCCATTCCGCTTTGCCTTAAGACGAAGGATGTGGATGAGCTTGTCCGCACCATTTACCTGCTTTCGGGCAGCTTTGGCGGCATCAACCTTGAGGACATCTCGGCCCCCCGCTGCTTCGAGGTGGAAAGAAGGCTCAAGGAGATCTGCGATATCCCCGTCTTTCATGACGACCAACACGGCACGGCCATCGTGCTCGGTGCTGCGCTCATCAACGCGCTCAAGGTCGTGAAGAAGGAGATCGGCTCTGTGCGCGTGGTCATCAACGGCGCGGGGAGCGCGGGCTGTGCCATTGCCACCTTCCTTTTGGGGCTCGGTGTCAAGGATATGATCCTTTGCGACCGCTTTGGCACTCTCTTTGACGGCAAGGAGGGCATGACCTTTGCACAGGCAGACCTTGCAAAGCGCACCAACGCCGAAAAGCTGGACGGCAGCCTTGCCGATGCCATGCGCGGCGCTGACGTCTTTATCGGCGTTTCGGCCCCCGGCATTGTTTCAAGGGAGATGGTGGCCACGATGAACGCCGGTGCGATCGTCTTCCCGATGGCGAACCCCACCCCCGAGATCATGCCCGATGAAGCACTCCTCGGCGGTGCCGCCGTGGTGGGCACCGGGCGCAGCGATTACCCGAACCAGATCAACAACGTGCTTGCCTTCCCCGGCATCTTCCGCGGTGCACTCGATGCACGCGCCTCTGCCATTACCGAGGGCATGAAGCTGGCCGCCGCCATGGGCATTGCCTCTCTTATCAGTGACGAGGAGCTTTCGGCCGATTATATTATCCCGAAGGCGTTTGATGAGCGTGTCGGCAAGGCGGTTGCCAAGGCGGTTTACGACTGTGCCGTGGCCGAGGGCGTATCGAGAATCAAGTAAAGAATACCTTACAAAACAAAAAACGGGCAGATCTTCTGCCCGTTTTTCGGTTATGCCAAAGGATGCCGTCACTTCTTAAGAGCGGCAAGCTTATGATGCCGCCTGTTCTTCACATGATCGGGCATGGCCTGGATATCGCCCGACCTTGTCAGCGCCCACTTGGTGGCAAGAGGACCGAAGACCTCATAAACAAGAACGGCAAAGAGCGTGATATTGCGGATCAGCGTTCCCGCCTCGCCCAAATGCTGTGCGGCAAGAGCGCACATCCCAAGGGCAACGCCCGCCTGTGGGAAAAGGGTGATGCCGAGGTAACGACAGATGCTCTTGTCGCATCCTGTTATCTTGGCACTCGCGGCCGTGCCGAAATACTTGCCAAGGCAACGGAAGACGATATAGACAAGGCCGATGGCCACAATGGCGAAATCAAGGAAGACCGAAAGCTCAAGCTCTGCCCCGCTGACCACAAAGAAGAGGGCAAAGAGCGGCGAGGTCCACTTGTCGGTGGCCCCCATCAGGTCCTCCGAAAGCGGGCAGATGTTGCAGAACACCGTACCGAGCATCATGCAGACAAGGAGCGAGGAGCAGCCGAAGTGCACAGGGCCGATCGAAAAGCTCAGCTCGCTGGAGAGTGCGGCGGCCAGCGCCACGACCGCAATGGTCATATTAAGGCGGTTGGTGTTCGAGTTAAAGAGCCGTTCGATCTGGGTGAGGATCCAGCCCATCAGAGCACCGAGGGCGAGCGAGAGAAGGATCTCGATAAGAGGATTGACCAGGATCGAAACGATGTCGAGGGCTCCGCTGCCGAGCGAGCGGGCCACGCCGAAGCTGACGGCAAAGATCACAAGACCGACAGCATCGTCAAGCGCCACGATCGGAAGAAGGAGCTTTGTAAGCGCGCCCTTTGCCTTAAACTGCCGCACCACCATCAGGGTGGCGGCGGGGGCGGTAGCCGTTGCGATCGCACCGAGGGTGATGGCCTGGGCGATGGAAAGCTTCTGCGGCCAGAGGAGCGACACGGTAATAAGCGCCGCATCCACAAGCACGGCGGCAACCAGCGCTTGGAAAATACCGATGACGAGCGCCTGCTTACCGATCTTTTTAAGATCGTCAAGACGGAACTCATTCCCGATCGAGAAGGCGATAAAGCCAAGCGCGATCTCCGAAACAAGACCAAGGCTCTCCACAACGCCCGCGCTGTTGAAGCCGAGCCCCTCCACCCCAAGAGCACCGAGGCAATAAGGGCCGATCAGGACGCCCGCGATCAGGTAAGCCGTCACAGCCGGGAGCTTGATGGGCTTGAAGATTCTCGTCATTAAAAGCCCCGCAAGCAGGGCGATCGAGATGGTTAAAAGGGTATGCATGATACTGTCCTTTCAAGACTTACATAAAATACGAACATCCCTTATTATACACCCCTTGCGCATTTTGTCAAGGGGGGAACGCTTTTTTAATAAAAAGAGGAAAAAAGAAGGAAAATTTGGGTCATTTCCGCGTATTTTCGCACTTTGGGAATTGACAAGGCGCGAAAGGTATGCTATAATTCAGCATATTATATATTATTTATTAAAACTATTTTCGGAGGAACCTCTTATGAAGCTGAAAGCAGGCATTGTCGGCGCGACCGGTATGGTCGGTCAGCGCTTTGTCACTCTCCTTGCCGACCACCCGTATTTTGAGATCTCGGCCCTCATCGCCAGCGGCCGCAGTGCAGGCAAGACCTATGAGGAGGCAGTGGGCGACCGTTGGAAGCTCGCCACCCCGATGCCCGAGTGTGTCAAGAAGATGGTGGTGCTGGATTCGGAGGATACCGCGGCCATCGCCGATGCCGCCGATTTCGTCTTCTGCGCCGTCAATATGCCGAAGGCGGATGTTGTGGCGCTTGAGGAACGCCTTGCCCGTGCCGAGCTGCCGGTGGTGTCGAACAACTCTGCCAACCGTTGGACGCCCGATGTGCCGATGATCATTCCCGAGATCAATGCCGATCACCTTGCAGTCATCGAGGCACAGCGCGCCCGCCTTGGGACCTCCTCCGGCTTTATCGCGGTTAAGCCCAACTGCTCGATCCAGAGCTATGTGCCCGCCTTAACGCCTCTTCTCCCCTATAAGCCCACCCGTGTGGTTGCCACCACCTACCAGGCCATCAGCGGCGCGGGCAAGACCTTCCGCGAATGGCCCGAAATGGTGGGGAACGTGATTCCCTACATCGGCGGCGAGGAGGAGAAGAGCGAGCAGGAGCCTCTGCGCATCTGGGGCCATGTCGAGGGCGGCAAGATCGTGAAGGCCGCCGCCCCCATCATCACCACCCAGTGCATCCGCGTGCCGGTCATTGACGGGCATATGGCGGCTGTGTTTGTCGAGTTTGAAAAGAAGCCTGCAAAGGAGGAGATCCTTGAAGCATGGCGCTCCTTCCGCGGCCGTCCGCAGGAGCTGGGGCTCCCCTCTGCGCCCGCGCAGTTCCTCACCTACTTTGAGGAGGAGAACCGCCCGCAGACCGCCCTTGACCGTGATATCTTTGGCGGTATGGGTGTGGCGCTTGGCCGTCTGCGCGAGGACTTTATGTTTGACTATAAGTTCGTGGGGCTTTCGCACAACACGCTGCGCGGTGCGGCGGGCGGTGCGCTTCTCAACGCCGAGCTTCTCTACCGTGAGGGCTTTATCGTAAAGAAATAATCCTTTATTTCAAAGAAAATCGGGCAGGGTACACCCCTGCCCCTCTAATTTTCAGATGAAAATAAAAAAATTTGAAAAAAGGGCTTGACAAAGCGAAAAAGCTCTGCTATAATGAGTAAGCCGTCAAAAAGACGGATGTTTGGGAGCATGGGAGCATAGCTCAGCTGGGAGAGCATTTGCCTTACAAGCAAAGGGTCATAGGTTCGAGCCCTATTGTTCCCACCAAAACATCATAGGTGCAGGCAACACTTGTGAAATGGCCTGGTAGCTCAGTTGGTTAGAGCGCTGCCCTGTCACGGCAGAGGTCGTGGGTTCGAGCCCCATCCGGGTCGCCAATTTGCCTCTGTAGCTCAGTTGGTAGAGCAGAGGACTGAAAATCCTCGTGTCGTTGGTTCAATTCCGACCGGAGGCACCAGCGACCCGCGGGTCGCTCAATATGCGGATTTAGCTCATTTGGTAGAGCGCCACCTTGCCAAGGTGGAGGTGGCGGGTTCGAGCCCCGTAATCCGCTCCAAAAGCAAGCAACCTACGGGTTGCTTGTTTTCTTTTCCGCGCCCAGGGAATCCAAAGCAAATCATTTTCAAAAAAACCGATAAATCCCCTTGACAAAGTGAAAGCACAATGCTATAATAAGTAAGCATTTCATATGGCGCCATAGCCAAGCGGTAAGGCAGAGGTCTGCAAAACCTTTATCCCCGGTCCGATTCCGGGTGGCGCCTCCAGTTTGAGAGAGTACTGCAGTGCAGTGCTCTCTCTTTTTCACGTTTTATAGCGGAGGAGGGGTGGATATGCCCATCATGAAGGGCTTGGAATGGACCTTTGACACGGTGGCTGGCACGTACGATAAGATGCGGCCCGGCTATGTGGATGCGCTGTATGAAATGCTCTTTGCCTACCTGCCGGTGGGGGAAGACAGCTGCGTGGTGGAAGTGGGCAGCGGCGCCGGGCAGGCCACCGCGCCGCTGCTGCGCTGTGGCTGCGCTCTGACGGCGGTGGAATACGGGCCGCAGTTTTCCGGGCTGCTGAAAGAGAAGTTTCGGCAGTATCCGAAGTTTTCTGTTATAACGGGCAAGTTTGAAGATACAGCCTTTGATGAAAATGCCTTTGACCTGGTTTTTTCCGCCTCCGCCTTTCATTGGGTGCCGGAGAAAATCGGCTATGAGAAGGTGTTTTCTATGCTGAAGCCCGGCGGCGCCTTTGCCCGCTTTGCAAATCACCCCTACCGCGCCTGGGGAAATCCGGCCCTGGGGGAATGTATCGATGACCTGTATGATGCGTATTACAATCCCTTCCACCACAGGCAGCGGGCTGCGATTCGGGAATACAGCGAAGAAGAGGCGGCAAGTCTGGCAGCGGTCGCGGAGAAGTACGGCTTCCGGGATATCCGTTACGCGCTCTTTTATCGGGAGCGAGTCTTCAGCGGCCGTGAATATACTGAGATTCTGGGGACATATTCGGACC
>JAZNDG010000056.1:0-7870 GCA_045587985.1 Eubacteriales bacterium
GCTTTGGCCTCCGACTTTGTATTCGCTATGAAGGTGCAGATGCACAAAATCCTGCACGCTATCCCTCCTTTCGGTCGTTGAGAAGCTCAAAAGCCAGTGCTTCTATTTTTTCTAATCGGTGGTTCATCCCGGATTTGGACACGGGCGGCGAGCACCAGCTGCCGAGCGTGGCCAGGGAAAGAGTCGGATTTTCGGCGCGGAGCCTTGCCGTTTCGCGCAGGTCCTCGGGTAGCTTTGAAAGCTTGTCCTCTGCCTCCAGCGCACGGTAAATCTGCAAAAAACGCATGGAAGCCTCTACCGATTTTTCTATATTGCGTGCCTCGCAATTGGCGCGGCGGTTGGCGGCGTTGCGATATCCTGCCGCAATGTTGTCATTGATCAGCTCAAAGGCGTTTACCTCTGCGCCGATAACGGCTAAAAGGTCGCAAATAGCCGAGTTTGTCTTATAATAAAGGATGTGCTCTCCCTTGCGCTCGGTACGCTTCGGAGGAAGGCCGAGCTCTGACAAAAGCGAGAAAAGATTGTCTGCCTGGTGGCCTGCCGAAAATTCAAGTCTGTAAAGCTTGGTAAAATCCGACATTCTGCCGGAGGCAAGAAAGATTCCGCGGAGAAAGTGGGAAAGGCAGGATTGGCAGGGCGGCTTTTTTTCGGGATAGGAAAGCTCCCCGCTTTTGATATGCGCCTCTGCCGCGGAAGACGAAAAGGAAAGGCGGGTGTTCAAAGCATGGGGGCCGTACGGTGCGGCCGCGGGGGTATTGCCGAAATTGCGGCCGATCTCAAGCGCCGCAAGCGGCGCAACACTGCCGGATTCAAGAAGAATGGATATGCCGTTGTCCGAGCATTTTGCGCGCATCGAAAGCATGCCGTACAGAAGCGCGCGGCGACAGCAGTTCTTTTTGATTTCCTTTTCGCTCAGCTGCCGCTTGAGCTCGGTCGAATAGGACATTTTATACCTCGTCTATATATTCGATTTCCCGTTCAAGCCAAACACCGAATTGCTCGGCTACGGTATTTCGGATGTGTTCAACCAGTGTACGGAAGTCGGATGCTGTGGCACCGCCGAGATTGACGATGAACCCTGCATGCTTGCGTGATACCTCAACACCGCCGATGCGATAGCCCTTGAGGCCCGCCGCCTCGATCAAGCGGCCTGCAAAATCTCCCTGTGGCCGCTTAAAGACACTGCCGGCGTTCGGCGTGCCGAGGGGCTGTGTGGCGGCACGGCGGGAAAGGGATGCCTCTGCACGTGCAAGAAGGTCCGGAGGGGATGCGGGATATCCGCCGAGCGTTGCCGAAAGGATGATCAGCCCACGGGAAGAAAAAAGGCTTTTTCTGTATGAAAAATGGCATTCGTCCCTCAAAAGCGTGAGGGGGGCACCGCCGCGCGGGGACACGGCAACCACCGACAAAACGCGTTCTCCGACCGTTTCGTCCCCTGCGCCGGCATTCATGAAAAGCGCACCGCCGAGCGTGGCGGGAATCCCCATAAGACAGGAAAAGCCACCGATCCCGCGCTCACAAGCGATGCGGGATATCCGCGCAAGCGGCGCACCGCAATCGGCAATAACAGTATGCTCGGCAGCGGTCGTCTGATGTAGCGCGCCTGTGCGGATGATAACACCGCGGTAGCCTTCATCAGGCGCCAGAAGGTTTGTTCCGTTGCCGATGATCCGGCGCGGGATGCCCTCTTCGTCAAGACGCTGTAAAAGGCTTAAAAGCGCCTCTTTTGTTTTTGGAGAAGCGAGGGCATCGGCCGGTCCGCCGATGCGAAGGCTTGTCAGATGCGAGAGTGGGTAGGAGGGGAAAAACTCGCACTCGTGAATGGAAAAAGAAGAAAGAATGCGCGAAAGCGCCTTTTGCATCTTACTCCCCTTGATATACGCTCCTCTCGGTATAAAGCTCCCATGCCGCGCGGCGCTGGGCATCTGTCACTTCAATGCCGCCGAGGATGCGGGATAGCTCGCTAATGCGTCCTTCTTCATCAAGCGGAAGAACATTCGTTTCCGCTCTTCCGTCCTCCTCGGACTTTTTGATCAGATAATGTGCATCCGCCAGGGAGGCGATCTGCGCCGAGTGAGTGACGCAGAGCACCTGCGCGCCGCGGGCGGAGCGCAAAAGCTCAATTCCTATTTTGCGGGCGGTCTTACCAGAAACGCCCGTATCGATTTCATCATAGATAACAGTCCCGATGCCGTCCCGATCCGAGATAACGGATTTGATCGCGAGCATGATGCGCGCAAGCTCTCCCCCCGAAGCGATCGAGGAAAGCGGCAAGAGCGGCTCGCCCGGGTTGGTTGCGAGGAGAAATTCCACGGAATCGGCTCCGTCACGGCAAAAATCCGGTGCTTCAGCCCTGCCGCGCGGAAGAATGGATGCCTCAAACCGCACACGCGGCATATCGAGAAAGGAAAGAACCGAGCACACTCCCTCGGAAAGCCGCGCTCCGGCTTCCCTGCGCGCCGTTGTCAGCTTTTCGGCAAAAGCGGTCGCTTCACGCAAGAGAACCGCTTCCTCACGGCTAAGGTCCGCAAGACGGCTGTCGGCATTTTCAAGAAGTGAAAGCCGTTCCTTTGCGTCTGCAAGGAATGAAAGGATCTCGGTAATACTGCCGCCATATTTCCTCTTTAAGCGCTCGATGGCGGCAAGGCGCCCCTCCACTTGATTGAGAAGGCGCTCGGCATTTTCGGGGTCCTCCTCGGTAAAGGCGTAGATTCGCTCTGCCGCATCCTCAATGCGGACACGGCAATCGAGAAGCTCGGAGGCGATTTCCTCCGCTTCCTCTATCACATCAGAGAGGGATTGGACGGCTGCGGTGGCGCGATCAAGCACATAAAGAACGTTTGCTTTTTCGGCCGAGCGCAGGGCACGGTAGGCAAAGCCCGATTGCTTGGCGATCCGTTCCATACTCCGAAGGCGCTTTTTCTTTTCGAGGAGCTTTTCTTCTTCTCCGTCCTTCGGCAGAACCGATTCAATATCGGCAATCTGATACCGCAGCATCTCGGTGTCGCGCGCTCGCGCGGATTCCGCCTCCTCGATCTTACGGATCTCGGCACGGACGGCGGTGAGGCGCTCATAAATGTCGCGGTATTCGGCAAGACGGGCGGCGTTTTCCGCGTATCCGTCAAGAATGGCAAGCTGGTTTGCGCGGTCTGTCAATGTGTGTGTATCGCTCTGTCCGTGAATGCTGACCAGCACCTCTGCGATCGCGCGCAGCTGTGCAAGGGTCGCGGGGCGGCCGTTGATACGCCCGGATGTGCGCCCGTCTGCTGTGAGGGTGCGTTCAAGGAGCAGCTCGCCGCTTTCGTCCACCTCTATACCCAGCTCATTGAGCCGGAGGACAGAATGCGGCTCGGTCAGAATGAAGAGTGCGCTGACGGTGGCACGGTCGGTTCCCGTACGGAGCAGCTCGCGCCCCGGGCGGCGGCCGAGAAGAAAGGCAATGCTGTCGATCAGGATCGATTTTCCTGCGCCGGTTTCGCCGCTGAGAACCGAAAAGCCCTCCGCAAAATCAATATCGGTCTTGCGAATGACGGCAATATTCTCAATATGAAGCGCCTTGAGCATAAGCGGTCCCCCCCTTGACGAAATCCCCTCTTTTAGATCTCTTTAGATATGTTCGATCATTTTGCGGAGCTTTACTCCAAGCGATACGGCCTCATCGCGGTTGCGAACCACGACAAGAATGGCATCGTCACCCGCCACGCACCCCACGATATCGGGGATGTTAAAGCTGTCGATGCAGGAGGCAACGGCAGAGGCCATGCCGGGATAGGTTTTGACCACGATCAGGTTCTCGGCAGAATCGATCTTGGTGATCGACTCGGCAAGCGAACGGTTGAATTTTGTAATGGCGGTATGATGACGGCTGGGGAGCACGTACTTGTGGACACCTCCGATGCCCGTCCCCTTCATGAGCTTCAGCTCGCGGATATCACGGGAAACGGTTGCCTGGGTTGCTTGAACACCGCGCTCTGCAAGCAGGCGGATCAGCTCCTCCTGCTTTTGGATCTCATAGCGTTCGATCAGCTCAACGATTAATTCCTGTCTTTTGTTTTTCATGGTCCTTTCCTCTCATTTCTGTGGATTCAAAAGCTGCATTTTGCGGCGAAGTATGCCAAGAACACTTTGGTTCTTCAAGGATATCATTTTCAGGATCTTTTCGGAACGGCTCACCTTGACGCAGTCACCCGGCGCCAGGGTATATATTTCGCCGCCGTCCACCGTCACGATCATTTCTCCCTCGCGTGCAGAGCTGTTACGCACCGTGATCGTGTATTCGGGCGGGAAAAGAACAGAGCGCGAGAAGAGCGAGTGCGCGCAGATCGGTGTGACACAAAAGGCGGCAAGCGATGCATCGATCACCGGCCCTCCGGCGGACAGCGAATAGGCGGTTGAGCCGAGAGGTGTTGCTACGATAATACCGTCTGCAATATAGGTCATCTGGTTGCCAACACCGTCATCCAGCAGAATTTCGGACATCCCGGAGCCAACACCCTGCCCGATCACGACATCATTGACTGCAGAGCGCACAAGATGCATCTCTTCCCCGCCCCGCACGAGCGAAACATCGAGGGTGATATGCTCCTTGATCTCGTATTCGTCCGAAATCAGGCGGGAAAGTGCCTCGGCCTCGTGTGCTTCAAGCTCGGCAAGATACCCGACACGGCCAAGATTGATGCCGAGGATCGGCAGATCGGCCCCGATGGCATAGACGGCGGCGTCCAGCACCGATCCGTCACCGCCTATCACGAGGATCATTTCGACCTCGGAGGGAAATTCGCCGCTGTAATAGTGTATGTCGCGCGATGAAAAATGGTGCCGCAAGGCTGCATCGAGAAAAACGCGGGCACCAAGCCGATGTAGGCGCGTTACGATTCTACGGCTGTATATGTAGCCGGGATCCTTGTATGCATTGGGGATCAGAACAATATTTCTCATATTTTCTCCTTTCGGAAGGCGGCAAGAAACTCTCGGTTTCCGTCACCGCCCTCTATCGGTGAATCGATCGTACCTATGTGGGAAAATCCAAAATCGGAGGCAACGCTCACAACACGCAGGACCGCCTTGCGCCGAAGGGCATCGTCCTTTACGATACCGCCCTTTCCAAGGCCGGAGCGCCCTACCTCAAACTGAGGCTTGATCAGGCAGATGAAGTGGGCTCCCTCATCGAGAATAGAGGAAAGCGCGGGAATGATCAGGGTGGCCGAAATAAACGAAACGTCCATAACGGCAAATGTCGGCGCAGGCACAAAATCCTCGCGCTTCAGGTAGCGGGCGTTATATTGCTCAAAAAGAAGGACACGAGGATCGTCAAGAAGTGCTTTGGCAAGCTGACCGCGCCCCGCATCTACCGCATACACCTTTTCGGCGCCGTGGCGGAGCAAGCAGTCGGTAAACCCACCCGTTGATGCCCCCACGTCAATGGCAATGCACCCGGCAGGTGAGAGTGAAAAGGCCCCGATTGCTCCCTCCAGCTTTTCACCGCCGCGGCTGACAAAGGGCGACATGGGTGATGCCACCGCGATCGATTCCGAAGAAAGGTCGTCCTCGATCGGGAAGGAGGGCTTCGTACGCTTTGTTCCCAAAACCGTGACTGCCCCCGATTCGATCAGGCGGGCTGCCTCGGTACGGCTTTTGGCAAGGCCATGCTCGAAAAGATATCGGTCGAGCCGCAAGGCTTACACTCCCGCCGCCCCGAAGGGCTCCTCTTTTACGCTTCCGTCCTCTCCCTTGAGAAGAATGCGGACGCGCTGCTCTGCTCCGTCAAGCTTACCGTTGCAAAGACGGACGAGCGCGATCCCTTCCTCGAAAGCCTTGAGCGAATCGTCAAGAGAGAGCTTTCCGTCCTCCATCGCGCGGACGATCTCCTCAAGTCTTGCGACCGCTTCCTCAAACGTTTTGTTTTCTTTATTCATAACGAACTCCTTATTCAAAACCGATTGCTTCTTCAACGGTGGCCCTTGCTTCTCCGTCCGCAAGGCGCAGCCGCACGGCATCTCCCGCTTTCATGCTCTTGACTGTTCGAACCGTTTCGCCCTCTTTGTCCAAAAGGACCGCGTATCCTCGGCCGAGGATCGAAAGGGGGCTCATTGCATCAAGCTTGGCAGAGGCCTCCTTGAAACGCATTTTCCTTGAAAGAAGGGTGTTTTCCATGGTTGACGATATCTTGTCCGAGTAGAACGAAACAAGCATCCTTTTATCGTAAAGAAGATCGTCAGGACTCGATAGCGGACGGCGGGCGGCAAGGTCGGCCACCAGCGCACGGGAACGCTCGATTTTTCTTGAGAGCAAAAGCTCGGTATGCGTGATGATATTGCCGAACCTGCGCATCAGCTCACGTGTGTCGGGCACGGCAAGCTCTGCTGCGGCAGAGGGGGTAGGGGCACGGCGGTCTGCCGCAAAATCCGAAATGGTAAAGTCGGTTTCATGCCCGACTGCCGAAATAACCGGGATTTTTGATGCGGCGATCGCACGCGCCAGACCTTCGTCATTAAAGGCCCACAGATCCTCGATCGATCCGCCGCCGCGACCGATAATAATGACATCCACCGCAGAGGTGGCGTTAAAATGCATAAGCCCCGCAATCAGCTGCTGCGGTGCCTCGGTGCCCTGGACAAGTGCGGGGTAAAGAACTACCTCTGCATAAGGAAAGCGGCGGCCGAGAATATTGAGGATGTCACGGATAGCGGCACCCGTAGGAGAGGTGATCACACCGATTCGCGAGGGGATCTTGGGTAAGGGGCGCTTTCTGTCCTCGTCAAAGAGCCCTTCTGCGGCAAGCTTTCTTTTGAGCCTTTCAAAGGCAAGATAGAGGGCACCGATTCCGTCCGGCTCCATCTCGTTCACGTAGATCTGATACGAGCCGTCCCGCACGAACACGGAAACATTGCCGCGCACCAGCACCTTCATGCCGTTTTCGGGAACAAATGTAAGCCGTGCGGCGCTGCCGCGGAACATCACAGCGCGGATAAGGCCGCCTTCGTCCTTTAGTGAGAAATAAAGGTGTCCCGAGCGGTGATTTGTAAAGTTTGAGATCTCGCCGCGTAAATAAACACCCCGCAAAAAGGGCGTACCCTCAAGAAGGGCTTTGATGGATTCGTTTAAGGCGGATACCGTGATCGGCTCTTCCCCTGCGGGGCGGCCGAGGATCATTTCGTTTTCCAAATCATTCTCCGTGCCGCTTACGGCAAAGCAGGGCGATCCCCGCCGCGTTGTCGGCACTGAAGACAGGCTCGGCAAAGGCGGTGTCACCAAGTGGTGAAAGGCGGGCGCGAATGCGGGAATTGCACATGACGCCGCCTGCGTACAGAAGCGGTATGTTGCCACATTCGGCAATAAGCGCATTTGTTAAATCGGAAAGGGCTTTTGCAATAAAATCAAGGACGAAGGCCGCGACAAGCGGTGCATCCCCCGAGTCCTCCCACAGCCTTCTTGCCTGGTTCTCGGCTCCCGAGAGATTGGCCGAAAGCCCTCGCACCGTGACGTGAGGCCTTGGCACACGGGTACGGCATTCGGCGGCCAGTGCCTCAAGGGCGGGCCCGCAAGGAAAGGAAAGGCCGAGCATAACGCCCGTGCGGTCCACAAGCTGCCCTGCATTCAGGTCGGCCGTGCCGCCGAGCAGCTTGACCGAAAATCCGTCCTCTGCAAAGGAGGAAACGTACAAGGCTTCTGTCGTTCCGCCCGATACGTGAAATGCGCCGAAGGGTCTTTCGAAGAGGTCGTATCGGCCGGATGAAAGAATGGCTGCCGCGAGGTGGCCGCATTGGTGGGAAAAACGGTAGAGGGGCACTCCTGCGGCGGCTGCGGCGGCCTCCGCAGCGGCAACACCTGCAAGGAAGCAGGGCATGTAAGAGCCATCGGCCCTGCGAGG
>JAZNDG010000057.1:0-17439 GCA_045587985.1 Eubacteriales bacterium
CATGGCTACGATCCGACTTTGACCTTTACGGAGAATACAGCCTTGCCGCGCTTGTGCGCGCCCTCACGGAAAAGACCGATATCCCCTGGATCCGGCTTCTCTACTGCTATCCCGACAAGATCACAGACGAGCTGCTTTTCGAATTGCGCAACAACCCGCGTCTTCTCCCTTATATGGATATCCCCATCCAGCATATTTCGGACCGGGTGCTCTCGGCAATGAACCGCCATGGGGACAGCAAAACCATCCGCGAGGCCATCACAAAACTACGCAAGGCGGTGCCGGGCATCACGCTGCGCACCACCGTGATCGTGGGCTTCCCCGGCGAGACCGAGGAGGAATTTTCCGAGCTTTGCGAATTTGTGAAGTGGGCAAGGTTTGACCGCTTTGGTGCGTTTTGCTACTCCCCCGAGGAGGATACCCCTGCCGCCGCCCTTGACGGCCAGATTGACGAGCAAACGAAGCAGGATCGCTACGACACCGTGATGGCAACCCAGCTCCCGATCGCCGAGGAGAAGAACGCCGCGAAGGTCGGTACCACCGTCACCGTGCTTTGCGAGGGCTATGACCCCGTGGCCGAGGCGCACTACGGCCGCAGTGCGGCCGATGCCCCCGAGGTGGACGGCAAGATCTATTTCTTTGCCCCCCGCCGCCTTACGGTGGGAAGTTTTTATTCGGTCAAGATCGAGGAGGCCGTGGATTACGATCTTGTCGGCCGCATCGTAAAAGAAAAAAAGTGAGGTAACTGCCGTGAAAAAGCTGAATCTTCCGAACACCCTCTCTCTCATCCGTGTGTGTCTTGTTCCCTTCTTTATGGTGGCGGCCGTCTTTATTGACCCCGCAAAGGGCACAGACTTCTTCGGCGTTTTCTGGCGCGCGGCCATTCCCGCTGCCATCTTCGGTCTTACCGCCTATACCGACCATCTTGACGGCAAGATCGCAAGGAAATACAACCTGATCACCGATTTCGGTAAGTTTATCGATCCGCTTGCCGATAAGTTCATGGTCTTTGCCGCCCTTATCTCGATCCTCGTATCCCGCCCGGATATTGCAGGGATCTTCGTATTCGTGGCCGCCGCCATCATGCTGCGTGAGCTGGCCGTCACCTCGCTCCGCCTTGTGGTGGCAAGCTCGGCCGGCAAGGTCGTGGCCGCCTCCCTTTGGGGCAAGCTCAAAACGGTCACCCAGATCGCCGCGATCCTCCTTATCCTCCTTGAGCCGGTCATTCTCTATGCCGCCCCCGCAGGCTTCCCCCCGATCGTTTCCTATATCGCCATGGCGGCCATGCTTGTGACCACCATCGGCTCGGGCATTGATTACCTGCGCGCCTACATGCCTCTGATCGACACGAATAAGTAAAGATAACTATACAAAAAGCACACTCTCACGCAGGGGGTGTGCTTTTTTCTTGCTTTTTATGTGCTCTTTTCCAAGCGGCTCTCCTGCATGGGGCAGAAGGACATCGCCATGCGGCAAAGGCCGGGGCAGGTCATGCGGATGCCGCCGCGCGGGCTCACGGCCAAGAGTGCCATGGATTTGGAAGGGCGGCGTGCCGCCAACGACATGATCGGCAGCTTTACAAAGAAAGCCACCCGCCATAAAAAGCGGCCTTTAGTTAGGAGAATTTTACCCCTCTTTCCCGTGCGGTAAAAGTCCCCCTTCCCTCACCCTTGACACCCAAAAAAATAAAAATCAAAAAAGAAGCGAAAAGGTGTTGACAAACAAAAAAACATCTGCTATAATAGTGGAGCGTTTGGTAAATGGCGGAATAGCTCAGTTGGCTAGAGCATTCGGTTCATACCCGACAGGTCGTTGGTTCAAATCCGACTTCCGCTACCAGGCCCGTTGGTCAAGCGGTTAAGACATCGCCCTCTCACGGCGAAAACATGGGTTCGATTCCCGTACGGGTCACCAAGAAAAACCTAAATCGATTTATTCGGTTTAGGTTTTTCTTTTTGTCCCTGTGCGTTATCGGGCGCACTCCAAGCGTTGGCGCTTGGAATCGGGGTCGCATCCGTGCCGAAGCCGTCTGGGAGCTTGCTCACAAGCGGCAAGGCACAAGGATATTCGCCAAAGGCGAAATTCCCGTATCAAGACAAGCACACGCCACAGTGCCAAGAGGAGAGAAATACGGTATCATATTAACAAAACGGAATTTTCAAGAATGCGTTGCTATAGCTTGCTATTTGCTTTACTATGTGGTATATTGTATATGGACATTGAATTGTTTGCCGAGGTGAAATATGGAGTGGATCATACTTATAGTTTTGATTGTTTCAATTATCGTATTTGCTTGGGAATACATCTTGATAGCTTTCGGAATGTTTCTTTTGTGCGAAGCCATTGTCGCCGTTTTTAAATATGCGAAGAAAAAGAATTTCAATGTATTTATATTTTTACGAAAAAGGCGCGAAAGAAGATTGGCGTTAGCAAAAGAAAACTTGCTTTCAGAAAAAAACATAAAAAAAGTTAGCCAGTTGGGCAGACTGGGACAAGCGTTGGATTCTATTAACCAAACCCTTTCATTGCTTGATGTTAAGTACAGGGAGCGGATTGAGTGTAGCAGTATCCAAGAATATGAACAGTTTCGCACAGTTGATTATCTTGCTCTTCATCTTACGAAATTTTGGGAAATTTTATTAGAACTAAAAAAGAAAAAGGAACTAAACAAGGAAAGGTATACGCAATATAAAAAGGAGTTTTTTTCGTGTCGTGATTTTACTCCTGAATCCGAAATTAAGCGAATCACCAAGCGTGGACTTTCCGTCAGAAAATTTGTAGCAATAGAAAAAGAATTGCACAATAAGAAATTGATTGCTTTCCCCCCCAATAAAATTTCTTTTAACTTTTTCATGGTTTGTCAAAGTGCGCAAAAGCTTATTGCTCTTGAAGAAAACCGAATCGAACAGTTGTTACAAGAAATACTCGACGAAAGAGATCAACGGTTTGTGCGCGAAAACAGCTTTACTTTAAAATCCTTGGATATGCTAAACAAAAGGTATCTTTTTCGTCGGGTAACCCATAAAAAAATCAATATAAGTTGCAATTCGTACAATGAATACCAAAAGTTTGATATTAAAAAATTTGTACGTTGCCGTATTGAAAGAGAGTTAGACGAACTTAAAAAATTGTATCAGGCAATCAAGATAAATGCCACATTATATGATGAGTATAAAAAGCAATACTTTGAATTAGTAAGGCATTTGAGGACAGCGGACGATATTATAAATATATGTGATATAAACATTGATGTAGAAAGATTTCAAAAAATCGAAAAAGAACTTTATCAACGAGAAAAATTGAAAGATCCGGCGTTAGATTTTTCTGTTTGTTACATCATTGAGTACACGAGTCCTGCGGGTCGAAATCATTATGAAAAAGAAGAACATGTGACTTTTGAAATGGTAGCCGTTCTTATGAAAGAAATAGAGAACGAGCAGATAGCACGCATAGAGCACGAGCGCAAAATGCGCATAGAAGCGGAACAGCAACGTGCCTTGAAACAGGAGGAACGAGAGATTCAACGGCAAAAAAGACGAAAAGAGCAATCGTTGCAACGGCGCGAACGACAACTTGCCCGAAGAGAAGAGGATCTTCTGCGTAGGGAAAGAGAATTTGAACATGCCACTCAAGAACACATATACGACACGACAGTTGCTTCGCATACTGCCCCCACTGTTAGTGCTCTTTCGGATGATAGTGCACTTTCAACATGGGAAAGAATGAAACAATTGAAAGAGCGTTATGAAAGTGGAGAAATCACATATGAAATGTATGACGAGCTACGTAGAAATTTGTTGTAAGGAGAATTATGCAAAACATTACTGAATTAGAAGCACAAGTCAAAGAGCTAACATTCGTGAGGGATGCTCTTCGAAATGAAATTGTCCAACTTGATGATGAAATTTTGTTTCAATCTTTTGGCGTTTACAAGCCCCAGTATGCTTTCGCAGAAATCGACCAGTACAAAGAAGCGCTTGCCAATCTCCGCTATCAGCAAAGAGACCTGATCAAGAAAGGAATTGCCGCCACTTGTTCAAGGGCGTGGAAGGTGAGCGGAAGCGAAAAAGAGGGCAAAAAATTTATAGCTGAAAGCATTAGGCAAGCGATACGAAATTTTAATATAGAATGTGACATATGCATTGATAAAGTGCGGTTCAGCAATTACGAAAATACGGAAAAACGGATTTTCAAAGCATATGAAACGCAGAACAAGCTGAATGAAACAAGTCAAATTGAAATTTCATATGAATATCTTCAATTGAAGTTGAAAGAACTTGCGTTAGCATATGAATATCAACAAAAGAAAAAACAGGTTCAGGAAGAGCAACGAGAACTCCGTGAAAGGCAACGCGAAGAAGCTCGGGTTGCGAAGGAAATCGAAGCAAGGCGACTTGATTTCGAAAAAGAACAGGCACATTATGAAAACGCATTAAGGAAAGTAAAAGAACAAATCGCAACAGAAGAAAGTGAAACTCGAAAAGAATTTCTCCTTGAAAAAGAGAAAGAGTTGAACGCTCATTTGGTCGATGTGGATAAAGCTCTGGCAGATTTGGATTTTCGCGAAGCCAATCAAAAAGCAGGCTATGTGTATATTATTTCTAATATTGGGGCTTTCGGAGAAAATGTTTATAAAATCGGTATGACGCGGCGGCTTGAACCGGAAGAACGCATTGCAGAATTAAGTGGAGCATCTGTCCCATTTCGCTTCGATATACATGCTATGATTTTTTCAAACGATGCTCCGAAATTAGAGGCTGCACTTCACAATGCATTTGCCGATCGGAAAATGAATCTTGTTAATGGGAGAAAAGAGTTTTTTAGAGTAACTTTGGATGAAATAAAAAAGGTTGTACAAGAAAATCACGATAAGACCGTTGATTTTTTGAATGTCGCAGAGGCCCAGCAATACCGCGAAAGCGAAATGATTAGGAGAAGCCGAACTGGAATTAGTGGGAACTAATAACCCTTCGAGTGGTCGGATTTCTGAAAGGTCATTTAATCAATTAATGCAGCAGGAGTTTTTATAGTGTTTTGTAAAATTAGATAATTGATTGGTAGCAAGGACATCTTACCAAACATTATTGAGACATATCCCCAAGATGCCTTAATTACAGAAAATGAAGACGATTTTTTTGGTTGCTTAATAGAAAAACAATATAATGTTGTTTGCTATCATTGCACACGACTCACAAATGAGGAGATTGGCATCGTACGCAAAGAGGGGTTGGCGCTTGGTAGCAAAGAAATGCTTATCCAAAAAATCTTAAATTTACCGAGTAGTTGCAACTGGTTTAAGCAAGAATTAATTGACCATGTAAAAGTACAGCCTTTGCGTGCAGAAAACACAATTTGTGTTTCATGTGGTTTTTTGGATTGGGAAAATGATCCTGCGTGCAATAGAGAGTTTGTTACGTATTGGGGTGGAGAAACTATATACACGTATTATTGCGACAATTTAGACAATACACATTTCAAAGAAATACACGAATCTCTAAAAAA
This sequence comes from Eubacteriales bacterium, assembly GCA_045587985.1. Lineage (GTDB taxonomy): Bacteria > Bacillota > Clostridia > Oscillospirales > CAG-272 > UBA1740. The sequence continues at coordinate 5,503 of JAZNDG010000057.1, forward strand.
GATAACTCATCCGTGCATTGTATTGTTGAGGATTTCTGCTCGCGATTTCCACATGAATTCTCGTTATTTTTACGAAAAAATGAAGGACTGTGATATAAAAAGTATATCAAGTTCGGTATATTTGGGAAATCGTTTTCCAAAGGTTATAGATGTCATAAAATTGGATTTTGAGGGGTTTGATTATTCCTAAACTCTATCCAAAATCGACAAAAACAAAGTTCGATTTAGCCCCCGACTACTTCACCAGAGAATGAAGCACCTCATTTGAGGTGCTTCATTCTCTGGTGTCCCGTACTTCATCGAACACAGCGCGTGCGTACCGCACGCGCATGGGTTCGCATACCCCGCGCAGAGCAGCGCCCGCTTGCGAGCCGATGGCAAGCGTGGGTATATTGCCGCTTTGCGGCAAATTCCCGTAGTGCTTCGGCACTCCTGTTTTTTTGTGGTGATGCGCTCTGCGCACGAACCCACGCGGGGCGCGAAGCACCCCGAATTGGGTTCGAACAATAGCCTCGCCCTCTCCTGTGGAGACCTCGTGGGCGAGGCGTCTTCCCGTACACTCATCTCACCCTCGGGTTGCTCCATTTCCGTCCCCCCGCTTGTGCGGCAGCGCAGGGTGTGGGTATATTCGCCAAGGGCGAAATTCCCGTTTATTCAAAAGCCGTAGCTTCTTCGCATTCTTTTCTGCCGCAGGCTCCCACCCTACCCTCCCTCCCGGAGGGAGGCAAGGCCGAGCCGACTTGTAGGGGACAACCGCAGCCATAGTGCCAAACCGTGTTTTCCAATACTACTTGCAATATTCACCAAAATGTGTTACAATGCAAGTGCTAAACAGTTTAATATTTGCTCGGAGTCTATGTTGGTAAAAACGTAGGCTTTGCTTTTTATATCTTCGGACGTGAGCTGTGTCGCGACAGAAGCAAAACTGCGTTTTTTGGTGCGTAGCTTCGACTACGCATTTTGTTTTAAGAGGAGAGAAAATAATGAAGAAATTGCTGGGTATTGTTTTGTTAGCCATCACATTGCTCTGCATGCTCGTTTCTTGCAATGATGATGAACCCACTGTCGAAGTCAATGCGGACGGTTATGTCGTTATAAACGGTGTTGCCACCAACATTGTTGCAGATAAGGATGATGTTATCTCGGTTGATGCTGACGGCTACCTTGTGGTGAATGAGGTCAAGACAGAATATCGCGTTTGGGACGATGTCGAGGAGGAGGGCTCGGAGAATCGGTATATCCACCTTTCGTTTGATGACGTTTCGCTGTGCTTTCAAAATCTGTCAAGCGCGAAATATACGAGCCTCTTTGACGAGCCGTTCTTCGCGCGGCTAAAGCAGCTACACGATGAGTACGGCGCACGCTTCAGCTTATACACTTACAACAGCGTTCTGGATGCTGTGCCTGCCACCTATGCGAACGAATTTGCGAGCAATAGCGATTGGTTAAAGCTCGGCTTTCATTCAAACTCCAACGGGTTAAGCCTGGCAAGCGCCACATATGACCAGGGACTTGCCTATTGGAATGCGTTTGTGGTCAATATTGAAAGGATATGCGGAACGACCGATTGTCTGGATAGAATGCCGCGGTTGGAATATTTTTCGGGCTCACTTCAGGCGTTGCTTGGAATGAAAGATGCTGATTTTGGCGCCTTGGGATTCCTGGCGGCCGATGACAATAGACTTTCGTACTATTTTGACGATGGCATTATGACATATCTTTATGATAATGATTACGCCAAAGATGAAACGAACAATTTGATTTTTCTTTCCACAGATCTGCGCGCGGATTGGTTTTATAGCTTTACGACCAGTAATATCTATAAAAAACCTTTGAAGGACAATGCTACGGACGAGCTGGAATATAGAAAAAACAGCACCGCTTTCGAAAGCGGTTTTAATAGTCTGATCGTGTTTTCTCATGAGTGGTTGGTCTATAACGGGAATACGATCAATTCCAAATTCGACACAGTAACACAAGCCTGCGAATTTGCGAAAAGAAACAGTATTGCATTCGATTATGCACAAAACAGAAGCTATGAAAATACCGATGGTGACGCTTTGTTTGACAGAATAGATTCTACTACACGGTGAGACCAAATAGGTTTCGATTTAGCATTATACTATTTCACCACAAAAAAACAGGAGTGCTTCGGCACTCCTGTTTTTTGGGATTTCCTTTTTCTCTTTTTGTATATTATATACAAACATCCCGCGCTTCGGTTGGAAAACTTTTCAGTCAAATCGAAAAAAACGATTGACTATAAGAGGAATATGCGCTATAATAATAGATGTTTAATTGCGCAGAGGCGTAAAACGATATTAAGGAAAGGACGCGTTTTTTAACGCAACGACCATGAAAAGAGTCTTTAATTTCTCCGCAGGTCCCTCCATGCTTCCGCTTGAGGTGCTGGAAAAGGCACAGGCCGAGCTTCTTTCGTACGGCGAAAGCGGCATGTCTGTGATGGAGATGAGCCATCGCTCCCCCGATTACGAGCCCATCAACAAGGATGCCGAGGCTGCGCTGCGCCGTCTTATGAACATCCCCGAGAACTACAAGGTTCTCTTCCTCCAGGGCGGTGCCTCGCTGCAGTTTGCGATGGTGCCCCTGAACCTGCTTTCCACCCATAAGTCTGCCGACTATATCGTTTCCGGCCAGTTCTCGAAGAAGGCCTTTGAGGAGGCCAAGAAGTACGGCGATATGGTCTGCGCCGCTTCCTCTGCCGGCTCGAACTTTACGGCAGTGCCCGAGGTAGGCCCGAGCGATATCCGCCCGGATGCCGACTACGTGCATATGTGCTTCAACAACACCATCTACGGCACGAAGTTCCACTACATCCCCGAGACCGGCAATATCCCGCTCGTGGCTGATATGTCCTCCTGCATCTGCTCAGAGCCTGTTGATGTCAAGAAGTTCGGCATGATCTATGCCGGCGCACAGAAGAACATCGCCCCTGCCGGCGTTACCATCGTCATCGTGCGTGACGATCTGCTCGGCAATGCCCGTGCCGATGCGCCTGCCATGATGGACTATAAGCTGATGGCCGACAACGACTCGATGTACAACACGCCCCCCTGCTACTGCATCTACATGGCAAAGCTCGTCTTTGAGTGGCTGGAGAGCATCGGCGGTCTTGAGGAGATCAAGCGCCGCAACGAGTATAAGGCCGCCCTGCTTTACGACTACCTTGACAGCCAGGACTACTACATCGCGCCGGTTGACAAGAAGAGCCGCTCGATGATGAACGTGGTGTTCGTCACCGGGGATGCCGAGCTTGACAAGAAGTTTGCCAAGGAGGCATCGGCCGCCGGGCTCAAGAACCTGAAGGGCCACCGCTCTGTCGGCGGTATGCGCGCCTCGATCTACAACGCAATGCCTCTTGAGGGCGTTGAGGCTCTCATCAAATTTATGAAGGAGTTTGCGGCCGCGAATCCGAAGACCGCGCAGTAACCATGAAGATCAAGCTGATGAACAAGATCGCATCGGTGGGTACCGATGTGTTTAGTAAGAGCTACACGATCGGTGAGGACGTTGCGGGTGCCGAGGCCATTATGGTCCGCTCTGCCGCTCTTCACGAGATGACCTTTGAGCCCGAGCTCCTCGCCATCGCGCGCTGCGGCGCGGGTGTCAATAACATCCCGGTCGACCGCTGTGCCGAGGAGGGCATTGTGGTGTTCAACACCCCGGGTGCCAACGCCAACGGTGTAAAGGAGCTGGCCGTGCTCGGTCTGATCCTTGCCTCGCGTGATGTGGTGGGCGGCATCGAGTGGGCCAAGACCCTCGCCGGCACGCCTGACGTTGCCAAGGCCGTTGAAAAGGGCAAGGGCGCGTATGTTGGCCGTGAGCTGTACGGCAAGACGCTGGGTGTCATCGGTCTCGGTGCCATCGGCGGTATGGTTGCCAATGCGGCCGCCGCCCTCGGTATGAAGGTTCTCGGCTGTGACCCCTTCCTCTCGGTGGCGGGCGCTTGGAACCTCTCGCGCAAGGTGAGCCGTGCTGCAACCTTTGACGAGATCTATGAGAAGGCCGACTATATCACCCTGCACGTCCCCGCAACGGCCGACACCAAGAAGATGATCAACCGCACTACCATTGCCAAGATGAAGGACGGCGTGCGTATTCTGAACCTCGCCCGTGCCGATCTTGTGGATGCCGAGGCGGTAAAGGAAGCGCTTGCCGCCGGCAAGATCGCCTCCTACGTGACCGACTTCCCGACCGAGGAGACGGTGGGTGTGCCCGGCATCGTGGCGATCCCGCACCTCGGCGCCTCGACCGTGGAGGCCGAGGATAACTGCGCTGTGATGGCGGCCGAGGAGCTCATTGAGTACCTTGAGCGCGGCAACATTAAGAACAGCGTGAACTTCCCGGCTGTTTCGCTCCCCTCCTCGGGCGCTGCGCGCGTGGCCGTTCTCCACAAGAACATTCCGGACGTCCTTAACGGGATCACCTCTTATATGGCCGAAAACGGCCTTACCGTTGCCAATATGGCAAGCGGTGCAAGGGGCAATTACGCTTACACGCTCCTTGATCTTGACGGGGCAATCCCCGCAGGGGCTGATGCCGCCCTCTCGGCCATTGAGGGTGTCATCCGTGTCCGTACCTTCTAACCCTTATATAAAGCACGGGGTGCGCATGGTTGCGCACCCCGTTTTTTATACTGCATCAAGGATTTTCGACACTTTTATGAGCCATACTATCCCAAAACCCAAAAAGGAGCCCTCTATGAGGAAACGAACCGTGGGCCGAACGGCCCTTCCCGACTTTATCCGCTATCTTATGTATGAAGAACGGAGCGAGGCCACCCTCGCAAAATACGCGCACGATGTGCGCCACCTTCTCACCTATCTTGACGGGCGTGAGATCTCGCGCAAGGAGGTGCTTGCCTACAAGGAGGATCTTCTGCGGCATTACGCCGTCAGAAGTGCCAACTCGATGCTGGCCGCCGTCAACGCCTTTTTCCGCTTTTGCGGGCGCCTTGATCTGTGTGTCAAGCGCTTTCGGGTACAGCGCGATGCCTTCTCTCCCGCCGAAAAGGAGCTGACAAGGGAGGAATATCTGCGCCTTGTGTCCGCGGCAAGGAAAAAGCAGAACGAGCGCCTCTCACTTGTTATCCAAGCCATCTGTGCCACCGGCATCCGCGTCAGCGAGCTTTCCTCTATTACGGTGGAGGCGGCACGCGCAGGGGAGGCGGCCGTCAGGTGCAAGGGAAAGACGCGGCGCGTGTTTATCGTGCGCGAGTTGCAAAGAAAACTTGTCGATTATGCCGAGAGGCAGGGCATTAAGGCCGGGCCTGTTTTTCTGTCAAGAAACGGCCGCCCCCTTTCCCGCTTTGACGTATGGCGTGGCATGAAGGCGCTCTGCCGTGAGGCGGGGGTAGCCCCTGCCAAGGTCTTTCCCCACAACCTGCGCCATCTCTTTGCCAGAACCTTTTACGGGATCGAGAAGGACATTGCAAAGCTTGCAGACGTCCTTGGTCATGCAAGCATAGATACAACAAGAATCTATATCGCCACCACCTGCCGTGAGCACAAGCGCAAAATGGAGCGCCTGCACCTGATCCTATAAAAAGAAAAGGCCCGATGACGCAGCACCGGGATATATAACATCACATAACGAGAGTTATGTGGTAAGAGCCGAATTTTGCTTGAAAAATAAGCGAAAAAATCTGCGGTAAAGACATCTTGTATGCAGTATGAATGAAGCTTTATGGAAAAGAAGACAGAAAAAAAGCATAACGAAAAAAACCTTTCGCAATTTTAACAAAAAAAGAACGAAAGGTCTTTTCGTTATGTTCAAAACGTAAAAAAATTTCAAAAAATGTTGACAGCGGCCCCGGTATGTGTTATATATAGTATTACAACAAAAAACAAGGCATTTTTTGCTGATGTTTTTCCGCTACATAACTCTCGTTACGTAGTGTTTTACCACATAACTCTCGTTATGTGATGACCCCCTGTATCTGCCCCCATTAAGTGGGCAAAATCCTATGAAGCACAGAGAAAGAAACGATCACAAAGAGATAGCGCAGCCCAAGAGATCCGAGGAAAGCAGCCCTTTCCTCTTTGGTGATGATTTCTGCATCATTTGCGGTGCGAGGACACCGGAGGGCTACTTATTTTGCCCGATGTGCCTGCGGGAAGGGCCGCCTCCCGAAGGACGGCGGCAGAGCTGTAAGGAGGGCGATGAATGAGTGACGGATGCTTGGGATGGATCTTCCGCTTTGTGAAAAGCTGTATATTCATTCTTTTTCTTGCGTTTTGTACCCTCGCCGTCCTGATCTCTGCCGGGGCGAGGCAAAGCGAAACCGGCGGCGTAGGCTTTATGGGGTATGAGGTGCTTCTTGTCACCACCTCCTCTATGGAGAAAAACGCAGAAACCGACATCAGCGGATACGAGATCGGGAGTATTCCCCTCCACTCGGCTGTGCTGGTTGAGGATGTGCCCACGAATGAGGGTGAAGCGGATGCCTTTTACAGAAGCCTTAAGGTTGGGGACGTTCTGACCTTCCGCTATATGTACGCACAGCAAATGACCATTACCCACCGCATCACCTCGATCAAGGAAAAGCCGACCGGCGGCTTTCTCATTGAGCTGCGGGGGGATAACAGCACCGAGGGCGCAGAGAGCGGCACCCAGAGGATCGACACCTCCAAAACGAACAGCAAAAACTATGTTATCGGCAAGGTGACCGCCACCTCCCACGTGCTTGGCCTGCTCGTAAACGCACTGCAGAGCGACAGAGGGCTTGTCCTTTTCGTCATTATACCCTGCACCGCCATCGTGATCGCCGAGATCTTCAATATTATCGGCGGCCGCAGAGGATACGAGCGGAAATACATCCTGGTGCCCGAGTCGGTCCTCCGCCGCTTCCGCCCGCGCTGAAATCACTGTCCGCCGGGGGCGGGCTTTATATAAAATAAATCATTAGGTAGAAAGGGCCTCTGCCCTCCTACCCGATGGGCAGCTGCCCAAATACAAAGAAAGAGGTACATACTATGAGAAGACACTCCCTGCTTGCATCCCTTCTGACGATTGCCCTCTGCCTTTCGATGATCGTGGGCTCGACCTACGCTCTCTTCACGAGCGAGGACAGCGTGATCATCGAGGCGACCGGCGCCAAGATCAAGGTTTCCGCCACGGTCGGCGATCTTTCGCTCACCTCGATTGATGAGGCGGCCGAGGGCGGCGTGTTTTCGAACGGCGGCACCGCAGCCTATGACAGCGAAACCGGCGTTCTCACGCTCTCGCGCTTAACGCCCGGCGATGCTGTTTCCTTTGGCATCACGCTTACGAACGAGAGCGATGTCAATATCCTCTACCGCCTGACCTGGGCGATCGAGGGTGCGCTTGCCGATGCCCTTTCGGTAACGGTTGACGGCAAAGCGCTCGTTGCCGGCTCCTCCGAGTGGACGGCGTGGGAAGCCCCTGCCGAAGAGAGCGAAACGGCCATCCTGCCCGTTTCGATCGCGCTGCCCATTGATGCCGACAACAGCTACATGGAGGCTGCCGCCACCATCAGCTTTAAGATCGAGGCGATCCAGGGCAACGCCCCGACCTGGGACGGTACGGCCGACACCACCTGGTATAACGAGGAGGCCACCGAGTTTGCCCTTTCCGACACCGCCGCGCTTGCCGGCCTTGCCGAGCTTGTCGATAGCGGCGTGGACTTTACGGGCAAGACCATCAAGCTGGAGGCCGATCTTGACCTGCGCGCCTTTGATGATGCGGGCAACCGCGTCAGCTTTGACCCGATCGGCGATGCCAAGGGCATGGCCTTTACCGGTACCTTTGATGGTCAGGGCCACACCATCGAAAACCTCTATCAGAGCGGCTGGGATTTCGGCTATGAGTGGGGGAGCTACGGCTCGATCGGTCTTTTCGGCGAGGTGAAGGACGCCACCGTCAAGAACGTGACCATCAGCGGCTTTGATGCCCAGATTGAGGGCGGTGACATTGCCGGCATCACCGGTAGCGCGACCGGGACCTGCGTCTTTGAGAATATCACGATCGAGGACAGCACCTTTGGCACCTACAACAACGGCATCGGCGGTATTATCGGTTGGTCGGGTGCGGGCAACTACACCTTCAAGGATATCACGATCGGAGAGGACGTTGTTCTCGGCGGTCTTTGGGGCTCCTTTGACAGCTCGATCGGCGGTGTTGTCGGTCAGGGCGAGCCGGGTGCCACCTACACCTTTGAAAACGTGAACGTGGCCTGCCGCCTTGACGCCTACAACGACTGTACAGCCTCCTACGACTATTACAACTACCGTATGACGGGTATGCTGATCGGCCGTCTTGCCAAAACGACCACCATTGACGGTACGAACTACCCCGATATGTCCCAGTACAACATCACCTGCACGGACGTGACCGTCACCTACGGCGACTGGGCCAATTATCATTACTGCCGCACCGCCGGTGCAAGGGCTAAGCGCGTAGAGGCCGGCTATACCTACGGCGGTATCGCCGAGGATTACGACCACAGCACTTGCACGGCACACTGCCGCGAGCTGATCGCCTTCCGGGGGCTCTTCGGCGGTGACCAGTACGGTGTGAAGCCGATCCTCGCTTATGAGGGTGTTTCGATCGTTCGCAGCATCAGCTCTGCCGAGGGGCTTGTGGAATTCGCAAACTCGGTTGCCGAGGGCAACAGCTATAAGGGCATGACCGTCGTGCTTGCGGATGACATCGATATGAAGGACGTTGCCTGGGAGCCGATCGCCTGGGACCACACAAGCGGCATCGGCTTTGCCGGCACCTTTGACGGCCAGGACCACACCATCAAGAATCTGACGATCGTGGGCGAGAGCAATGTTGGCTTCTTCTCCGGCATCCACACCACGGCCGTAATTGAGAATATCGTGTTTGACAATGCAGCCGTTTCGGGCACCCACTATGTCGGTGTTGTCATCGGCTGGGAGGGCAACGAGAGCGCCAACGCCACCGTCAAAAACATCACCGTCAAGAACTCCACCGTCACCTGCGATACAACGGCCACCCCTGATAAGGACGGCGAATACGACGGCGACAAGGCAGGCGGCATCGTGGGCTATGCGGTGTCCCTGAATATTGTGGACTGCACGGTCAAGGATACCACCGTCACGGCCTACCGCGATCTCGGCGGCATCGCCGGCCATGCGAATGGAAAGGTCGTGGTTAAGGGCAACACGGTCGAGAACGTGACTCTGATCATAGACAATGACAACAATTACAAGAACTATACCGAAGACGCCCAGCACAATGCGGATCCCATTGTCGGTAGGCAGCATGAAAATGCGGTTCTCGGTGACAATACCGTTAATTAAGCTCACTCATTTTTCCCTTACCTTTCACGGATAACCCCGTTACCCGGCTGCGTCCTTCCGGACGCAGCTTTTTTTATTGTGAGCATAGCCCCTTTTTTATCGGACTTGCATTCTTTTCTAAATTGTGCTATACTAACATAAGAATATAGTGTGTGAGGAAAACGACGTGGAAGAGAATTATCTGAGCCTTTTGTACCCGAGCCGCAAGAGCCGTGAGGCGGCCATGGCAGAGCCCTCTGTAAATGTTTCGCAAAAGGTGGTGGAGGAGCTGGGCCTTTCTTCGCTTCTCTCTCTCAAAAACAGCTCGCTTTCCTATTTCTTTACAAAGGACCCCGAGGTGATCGCCTATCGCCAGGCGCTTTTCCTTGATCTTGCCGGCTACAGTGAGCTTTCGGAAACGCTTTCGGCCGCCCTCCCTCTGCTTTATGACATTACCGAGCTCCGCCGCCTTGAGGCCGATTACGATCCGAGCGGTGAATCCTATCTTTACAGCATGACAGAGGTTGAGCTGTATATCGACTGCGTGCGGCTTCTTTCGGACGGCTTTGCACCCTATCTTGACAAGCTCAAAAGCCATGCCCTTCTGTCACTGGCTAATACCGTTTCGGAGCTTGCAAGCAGCGACTACTACCGCGAGCTGAACGCCGCGCTTGAGGAGCTTTCCTCCCGCATCCGCGAGGTAAAAAGCATCACGGTGGGCGTGAACCTTGATAGCACCATGCGCCCGGTGGAGGCAGGTGTGCTATCGGTCAATTCCTCTCACTTCAAATCGGGCAAGATGCTGGATAAGATCCTGCGCTTCAGCTTTAAAAACGATGCGATGACCACCATTGCGCCCATCACCCCCCTGAATAAGAAACAGAACGAGAACCGCCGTGACGCCTTAATCTCGGCCTTCAACGGCGCGCTTGACGATGTGTTCCGTGCATCCGTGCGCGGCTGGCGTGCGATCGTGGGGGATTACGTGCTTGAAAACACCGATTTCCTTTTGCGCATCCTTCCCGAGATCGAGTTCATCACCCGTGCGGATGCCCTCTGCCGCCGCCTTGCGGAGCGCGGCTATCCGCTTGCCACTCCTACCCTTATGCCGATGGAGGAGAAGGTCTTCTCGGCAAAGGGGCTCTATAACCCGGATGTTGCCCTGCGGATCGAGGGACGAGTCGTGAGCAACGATTTTTCCTTTGACGATAACGGCCGCATCTTTATCCTCTCGGGCCCGAACCGCGGCGGTAAATCGGTCATCACCTGTGCCCTCGGTATTGCGCAGGCCATGTGCCAGCTCGGTCTGCCCGTGCCGGCAAGTGAGGCCGCAATCAGCCCTGTGGATGCTATCTTCACGCATTTCCCGACAGGTGCCGAGGATACGCTTGATAAGGGGCGGCTTGGCGAGGAGTGCGCAAGACTGCGCGAGATCTTTGATGCATCAAGCACCGATACTCTTGTGCTGCTTGACGAATCGCTTTCCTCAACCGGCGCATATGAAGCCTCCTTTATCGCCGCTGAGATCCTCGCGGCCTTCGCCGTGCTGGGCACCCGCCTTCTCTTCTCCACCCACCTGCATGAGCTGGCAAACGAGGTAGAGGAGATCAACCGCCGCTCGCTTGCCGAGGGCGGTGTGCGCGTGGATACCCTCGTGGCGGGAATTGAGGAGGGAGAGCGCTCCTTCCGCATTCAAAGGCGAACCCCGGATGGCAGAAGCTATGCCCGCGACATTGCCGACCGTTACGGTCTTTCGTTTAAAAAGCTGAAAAAGGGATAAGACGAAAACCCCTTGATTTCTCGGCATTTTTACCTTCCCCCGGCTAACGAAAAAAGTTTTTTGAAAAATTTTTAGAAAATAACTTGACATTCATAGGGCATTTTTGTATAATATATCTATGAAAGTATCGATTGAAGGCAAGGTGGATTGTATGAAGGAACTGTATACTGCTCCTGACTTTACTGTCATTTATTTTGCTACTGAGGATAATATCACGGCAAGCATCGACTACGGAAACGATAACGAAGTGGGCCCCGGCGACTTCTACATTAATTCCTGATTCGATGGTTTTCTGCATACCAAAAAGAAAGAGGACGTAAGTGTCCTCTTTCTTTTTTTCGCGGGCATCTATGGGGAACTGTATCAGCATCCCGCCGGGAGGCGAGCAAGCGAAAACGCGCCGGTGGCTCGTTTTCGCGCCGCGAAGTGCCCGACTCAAGGAGTGTGCCGAGCCGAGCAAGCGCAGGCGAGAGCAGACGACTATGAGGCAGCACAGGCGAGCAAAGAGAAAGAGCCCCGGTGGGGCTTTTTCTTGAAGCGAAGTGCTCGGCGCAATGAGTTCGCGAAGCAAGCTATGCTTGCGACAATGAACGAGTATGCGACAGCACAGGCGAGCAAGCAGAAAACGCGCCGGTGGCTCGTTTTCGCGCCGCGAAGTGCCCGACTCAAGGAGTTGAAGGCGCAATCTGTGATTGCAACGCCCTACGACTATGAGGCAGCACAGGCGAGCAAGTGAAAACGCGCCTGTGGCTCGTTTTCGCGCCGCGAAGTGCCCGACTCAAGGAGTTGAAGGCGCCATCTGTGATTGCAACGCCCAACGACTATGAGGCAGCACAGGGGAGCAAGTGAAAACGCGCCTGTGGCTCGTTT
>JAZNDG010000058.1:0-59365 GCA_045587985.1 Eubacteriales bacterium
GCGGCATTCAAAGATCCTGATCGCCTCTCCCTCGTTGGGGGTGGCGGGGGAAAGCGGGGGGGACGAGGCACAAAACAGCCGCTCGGAGAGCTCGGCAAGCACAGGGTGCTTGGCGCGGAGATTGTCCTTCAATACCTCCTCCTCGATGGTGATGCCGTCACGCACGGCAAGCCTCCTTAAGTCGCGCAGGGTGCGCTCAAGCTCGGCATAGGCAAGCGAGCCCTTACGGCGCTCGCTTGGCGGCACCGCAAGGCTCACCGTCACGTCCGAATGGAGGAGCAGGCCCGAGAGCACGCCGCGCTGCAAGGCGGTAAAGCTGGTAAAGCCGTCAATATAGATGTGCGCGCCCTCCAGGGGATCGCACGCGGTAAGGATCTCTCCAAGGCGGGAAAGCCCATCGGCCGGCAGAGAATATCCTGCCCTTTCCAGCGTTCCCGAGAAGGAGGAAAGAAGAAGCGCAAGATCGCACAGCTTGCGGGAGAGCACCCCCTCGCCAAGCTCCTTTGCCGCCCGGTACAGGGCATCCGGCGTGATGCCCGAGAGCTTGCAATCCCGGATAGCGGCCGTTACCTCGCCGATGCGGGCAACGTCAAGCCGCCGCTTGTCGGTAAGAAGCTCGGCAACGTCAAGGGTTGCCTCTCTTGCAAGGAGGGCCAAAAGACCGCCGCTTGCATAGCGGGCACTGATGCCGCCCACACGGCGGAACACCGTGTCGGCAAGCCTTGTGAAGTTGGTGACCTCAAAAAAGAGGGGCGCATTTTGCGGCAGGCGGAGGGCGGCCATCTTCTCCACGCTGACGGTATTCTGCTCGGGCACAACGAGAAAGGAGGGGATGCCGGCCGCGATATCGGCCGAGATCTCCTCAAGGAGGCGTGTTGTTTTTCCCGTGCCAAAGGCACCTAAGAGCAGCTTCAGCATGCGTTAATGAGAAAGTAAGGAATACCCCCCGCCGCGATGGGCAAGGAGGATCCGCCTTCCGTTCCTTTCAAGCTTTTTTCGTAGATAGTGGATATAGACCCGCACGCTCCCCTCGGGATCGGATGCCCCGGGAAAGACGCGGGATGCAAGATGCGCGCGCGAAACCGTTTTCCCTTCCGCCTCGTAAAGCACGCGCAAAAGCGCCGCTTCGCAGTCGGTAAGGTCGACCGCCTCTCCCGAAACCGTCACGCTCTTAAAGTCGTGACTCGGCAAAAGGGCGCGCTCGGTATCGCCTTGGGAAAGAAGACGGCGCAGGGCCTCCATCGGGAAGGGGCGGTGCAAAAGACGCTTTCCGTCCCCCTCGCCGCGGGTATAGCCGATGCTTCCATCCCCTCCTTCGGCAGGGCCTGCATAGTCAAGGTCGTAAAGAAGGAGAGAGGAGGGCGGGATCGGCTCGCCCCGCTTTATGCGCTTTACCGTAAAGAGGGTGGAAAGCTCAAGCTCCAATGTACGGGTAAAGGGGTCGGCCGGGTCGGCAAGAAGGCAGGCAAGCTTATCCATGGTAGGCCTCCGCAAGAAGGTGTGACATCCTGTTTGCAAGCTCGGCAGGGCGCACCCCGAGGGGGGAATGCTCGGCAAGGGCTGCATCCCCTGCCGCACCGTGCAGGCAGGCGGCAAGGCGGCAGGCATCAAAGGGTGTACAGCCCGAGGCAACAAGTGCGGCCACAGCCCCTGCCAAAACGTCCCCGCTTCCGCCCTTGCTAAGGGCGGGGCCGCCTGTTGTGTTGATCGAATACTCCTCTTCCGAATAGACGATCGAGCCTGCGCCCTTCAAGAGAAGCGTCACGGGATATTCGGCGGCAAAGCGCTGTGCAAGAGAAAGGCGGTCCTTCTGCACCTCGGCCGCCGTAAGGCCCACAAGACGGGCAAATTCTCCCGGATGAGGTGTAAGGATGACCGTGCGTTTTGTATCCTTTAAAAGGGGGAGGAGCGAAAAATCCGAAAGCGCCCTCAGCGCATCGGCATCTAAAACCAATGGGCACCCCTCGCTCTTAAGAAGGGCGGAGAGGATCTCGGAAAGCGCTTCGCTCACCCCGCATCCGGGGCCGAGCAGCAGGGCGCTCTTTCCGCTTGAAAGCGCAAGGGCTGCACCCCCCGATGTGGGCGCATCCTCAAGGATCACCTCGGGCGTGCGGATGGCGGATGCCGCCTGCACCTCGGGGCAGGAGGCAAGGGTCGTCAGCCCCACCCCCATACGGAGGGCGGCCTCGGCGGCAAGGAGCGCCGCACCGCGATAGCGGCGTGAGCCCGCAAGGATCAGAAGATGCCCAAAGCACCCCTTGTGGGTGTTTTCCTTGCGCACAGGGAGCAGCGAGGGGATATCCTTTTCGGTCATAAGACGGTCGGTAAGCGAAAATTCCTTCCGCACGGCGGGCGTATCAAGCCCAAGGTCGTACCGCACGGTGCGCCCGATATAGGCGCGCGCGGGGTAGGAAAAGAGGCCGCTCTTAAAAAAGCCGAGCGATACGGTAAGATCCGCGGCGGCGGCACATTCATCACACCGCCCGCTTTCGGCATCCACCCCAAGCGGCAGGTCGATTGCGATCTTGTAGGCCGTGCTTTCCTTTATAAAGCGGGCCGCCTTGAGCGCTTCACCGTACAGCGGTAAGCGCGCCCCTGTCCCAAGGACAGCATCCACAAGAACGGATGCCTCTACCCCTATGGCCTCAAAGAGCGAAAGCGGCTCACCGATATGCGCTTGATAGGCGGCAAGATACGCCTTTCCCGCATCCGATGCCTGCCCCGCGCCGAAGACGTCAACGGCAAGCGCCCGATATCCCATATCGGCAAGCGTAAGGGCGGCGGCATAGCCGTCACCGCCGTTGTTCTGCTTTCCGCAAAGGAGGAGCACGGTGGCAGGAGGGGCGATATGGTGTGCCACCTCCTCGGCCACTGCTTTGCCTGCCCGCCCCATCAGGGTATAGACCGAAAGACCGAGGAGGCCTTCTGCCGCCCGGTCAATTTCCGCAGTGATGGATGGAGATATGGCGATCATGGTCTGCCTCCTTCTGGTTCTTTTCTTCTATTGTATCATGCGCGCACGCAAAATGCAAGAGCGCCGCCTATATCAAGGGCTCTTTACAAAAGGGAAGAGATGTGGTATGATAAAGGGAGTGTTAAGAAAGGAGTGTGCCCAAGGGCGCGTGATGCTATGCGTGAGCTTCTTGTCGGGAAAAACGATGCAGGCCAGCGGCTTGATAAATTCATCACCAAGGCCCTGCCGGATCTGCCGCATTCGCTTCTTTATAAATCGGTCAGAACCAAAAAGATCAAGGTGAACCGTAAGCGTGCCGAGATCGGCCGGGTGCTGCTTGAGGGGGATACCCTCCAGCTCTTTCTGCCCGAGGAGTACTTCACCGCCGACAGGAGGGATCATTCTCTGCTTTCCTCGGTACGCATCCCCCTTCACGTGATCTACGAGGATGAGAACATCCTGCTCCTCCGAAAGCCTGCGGGCCTTTCGGTGCATGAGGACGAGGGGGGGAGCGCCCACAACCTCCTCACCGCCCTGCACGCCTACCTATACCGCAAGGGGGAATACGATCCCAAGGCCGAGCAGTCCTTTGCCCCCGCCCTTTGCAATCGCATAGACCGCAATACGGCGGGCATTGTCATTGCCGCCAAGAACGCTTGTGCGCTGCGCGTGATGAACGAGAAGATAAAAGCGCGCCAGATCGATAAATTTTACCTTACCGCCGTTCACGGCGTACCGAAGAAAAAAGAGGCTACCCTCTCTGCTTATCTTCTCCGCAACAGGAATGAAAAGACGGTCAGGATCTATGACCAAAATCCCCCCAAGGAGGCCCTTGCGATCAGAACGCGCTACCGCACGCTTGCAGAGCACGGCGGTCTTGCGCTCCTTGAGGTCGAGCTTCTGACAGGGCGCACCCACCAGATCCGCGCCCATCTTGCCCACATCGGCCACCCCCTCCTCGGGGACGGCAAGTACGGAAAAAACGCCGCCGACAGGGCAAGGGGATACGCCCACCAGGCCCTTGCGGCCTACCGCCTGCGCTTTTCCTTCAGCGGCGAGCCGACCCTCCTTGATTACCTTACGGGCAAGGAGTTCACCATCCCCTATACCGAGTTCCCCTTTCTTAAGGAATTTCCGGGCTTTGATCCCGAAAGCCTATAAAAAACCGCCTCTGCCGAGGCGGCTTTTTATTATTACACTCCCTCGGGAGCCAGAAAGGCAAGCCCCGATACGATCCCCTGCTTGACAAGAAAGGAGATCAACCACATAATGACCCCCGCGGTCAGGACCCCAAGGAAGATCGAGAGGAAGGCATATCGCTTCTTCATATCGAGCAGGGCGGCAATGAGGCTGCCTGTCCAGGCGCCCGTGCCGGGCAGGGGGATGGCCACAAAGAGATAAAGGCCGAAAACGGCGTATTTTTGCACCTTATGGAAATTCTTTTGTGCCTTTTCGGTGACAAAGGTCGAAACCCTTCTGAAAAAGCCGACCCTTGATCTTTGCATAAACGAGAGAATGCTTTTGATGAAAAAGAGGATAAAGGGCACCGGCAGGCAGTTGCCGAGGATGGCAAGGCCGTATGTGAAGAAGGGATCAAGATCAAACCCAAGCCCATAAGGGATCGCGCCGCGCAGCTCGATCAGCGGTACCATGGACATGAGAAATACAATAAGATAATGCAAAGCGCTCCTCCCTTCGTCTTGATAAGGAAAGTATAACACAAAACCCCTTGCAATGCAAGGGGCTTTTTCACTTGATCGGAATACAGGCGGTGGCGCCCCATGGGCGGGGCAGAGCCCTCACGGCGTCTGCCCCCCGCTTGAGGTGTCCTCGGGCAGGGTAAGATCAAGCGGCGCATCGATCTCCTCGCCCACGTATTTTCCGTTCTTTTTCCTCTGCTTCACGCACTCTGTGAGAAGGTATTCGATCTGGCCGTTTACCGAGCGGAAGTCATCCTCCGCCCAGCCCGCGATCGCCTCGTAAAGCTTGGGGGAAAGCCGCAGGGGGACCTGCTTTTTCGTTTGATCGTTCATCAATAAAGGCTCCCCGAATTGACGATGGGCGTGGCATCACGGTTGCCGCAAAGCACCACAAGAAGGTTCGAAACCATCGCGGCCTTGCGCTCCTCGTCAAGCGCCACCGTGCCGTTCGCGGCAAGGCGCTCAAGCGCCATCTCCACCATGCCGACAGCACCGTCCACGATCATCTTGCGTGCATCGATGATGGCAGAGGCCTGCTGGCGCTGGAGCATGACGGCGGCGATCTCGGTGGCGTAGGCAAGGTAGGTGATGCGCGCCTCAATGATCTCAATGCCGGCATCCTTCACGCGCTCATCGATCTCATCGCGGATGCGGGAGGCCACCACATCACTCGAGCCGCGCAGCGAGCCGTCATCGGCAAGCCCGTCCCCTGTCGTATCCACGTTGGGTGCTACGTCATAAGGATAAAGGCGCACGATGTTACGCAAGGAAGCATCGCACTGGAGCGAGAGAAATTCCTTGTAGTTATCCACGTTAAAGACCGCCTTTGCCGTATCGGTGATGCGCCAGGTGACGGCAATACCGATCTCAATGGGGTTGCCAAGGCAGTCGTTGATCTTCTGCTTGTTGTTCGAGAGGGTCATGATCTTCAAGGAGATCTTCTTTGAGGGGATCTCGGCCACCACCCCCTTTTCGCTCTTCACAAGCGTTGCGGTGGTCACGTCCCCACTCTGGTTGAGCTTGGTCTTGGCGGCAGGGTTTACGGCCACCGTGAAGGGGTTGACAAAGTAAAAGCCCGCCTCGCGCAAGGTGCCTACGTACTTACCGAAAAGGGTCAGGACAAGCGCCTCCTGCGGGCGCAGGACCTTAAAGCCGGGGATCAGGATCCAAACAAGGCAGATATAGGTGAGGCCCACGGCAAAGAGCAGGATCGAGAGGACGTTGCCGTCCCTTTCAAGACCGATGCCGCCATACACCGTCATAGCCGTGGCAAGCAGAAAGAGAAGGATCAGTGTGATAAGCACCGCCATACCGTTCTTTTTCGAGCGTAAAATTTTTTCAGTCATCAGAAAAGACCTCCTTACTTGATATCAAAATGATATCATATCGGGAGGCCTTTGTCAAGAGGGTGCTTGAAAATTTTTAAGGCTTGCAGCTGCCGCACGGGTCAAAGCCCATACGGATGAGATAGGAGCGCCTTTGCACGTACACATCTCGGTTCGCATCGCTGATGGAGGAGGCGTGGGGGCAGTCCTCCTTATGGAACTTCATGGTGTTCGAGTTCACGATATAGGTGAGAAGCGGCTCGGAGAGCTCCTCCTCGCTCGGTGCGCTCGTTGCGGGGGGCGCGCTTGTCGTGGGGGGCGCGCTTGCAAGATGGCTTTCGCCGGTTGCGTAGTTGATCACGATACCCGGCTGGACATTATAGACGAATACGCAGAAGGAAAGGCCCGCGCCCGCATCCTCCACCGAATACGCCTCCATCAGAACGCCGTCCGCCACAAGATTCTCTCCGCGGAAGATGGGGGTGACACGGAAAAGCACATGGTTCTCGGTGTCCTTCACGTAGTCGGCCACCTCGTTCTCAAAGGGGAGCATGCCGTCCACATTCATATAGCGCGTGCCGGTGATCAGGTTCTTCTCGTTCGCGTTCTCGGCCGTCAGCTGAAAGCCGATCAGGTGGCAGCGGTTGTAAAGATACTTGCCGTTGACAATATCGTACTTCACGGTGTGCCAGCCGGAGGGCTTGATCATCCCGATCGAGCCGCGGTCCTCGGTGGGCATCAGATCGATCCCGACAGAGGCAAGGGCCGCCCCGCACCGCCCGAGCGCGTCAAGCGAGGCATATTCCTCAAAGGAGGTGCGTGCGCGCGCAAGCTCGGCCTCGGTAAAGGAGGGCTCGTTTTCGCTTACGATGACATAGGGGGAGCCGGTATAGGCCGGGATATCGTTTGGCCCTGCGGCGCTCGGCGGCAGCGTGGTGGCCGCGGTGGTGGTATCCTCCCCACCGCCGAAATCACAGCCGACAAAAAGGAGCGAGAGGGCTAAAAGAAGGGCAAGGATGGATAGATATTTTGCTTTTTTCATCGTGACATACCTCAAGAATTATACAAGAAAGCCTTCAAAAAAGGAAAGAATGCGGGAATAGGGAACATCCGCGGGCGTGTGTGCGCGCACGGCCGCTGCAAGCTCAAATGCCAGGTCCTCCTTAAGCGCAAGGGCCAGGGGGCTTTCGCCGTTCTTTATGCAAAGGTTTAATTCATCAAGCTGGCAAAAGGCCTTTTTGGTGATGTTCGTAGAGCCGAGCGAGATCTCCTTTTCGGAGAGGACGAGCTTTGTGTGCAGCATCTTCCTTGAAAGATAGACCTCAACTAAGCCGCCGCTTTCCTTAAGAAGGCGGCATACCGCTTTGCGGTTGGTGTCGTTTTGAAAATTGGCCGAGGATGGGATCATGATCCGCACCCGCACACCGCGCGCGGCCGCATCCAGGATCGCGCCGAGAAAGCGGGGCAGGGGAGAGAGATAGGCCATCACAACGAGCAGCTCGCGCTCGGCAGCGTTTATTAGGGAAAGATAATGCTCCTCCATCAGCTGCCGCCCGGTTTCCTTCCTGTTATGGGGAAAGGAAAGGTCGCCGTACAGGATGTCACCGCCCTGCCATGCGCGAAGGAAGGAGGCTACCGTATCCCTGCCCTCGGCCCTTACCATATAGTCGCCATAGACGCGGCCGCACAGGTCGGCACCGCACTCCTTATCCTCGATATTGATACCGCCGAGGAAAAGCACCCTTCCATCCATGATATAAAACTTGGAATGGTCGGCGCGGAAGCTGTCGGCAACGGTAACGTTTTCGTGCCCTGTGAGGCGGTTATACAGCGTGCTTTCCGCTTCCTTTTTCCATCCGCCCGCGTATGGCGCGTAAAGATGGGCAAGGGCGCTCGCCTTGATCCGCTCGGTAAGCGTCAGGCGGCGGTGGAGAAAGGAAAGGCGGCTTTCCTCGGCTGCCTCAAGCACCGCGCCGTAGCGGTCCTTTTCCACCGTAACGCGCACGCCGCGCTCGGCCGCGGCAAGAAGGGCCTCGGCCATTTTCCTTCCGATCCCGTCCTCCCGCCAGATAAACATATGAACAAGGATGCTTTCCTTTGCTTCTTCAATGGCAGAGAGAATGGCGGGAAAGGCCTCGCTTCCGCCGCGGAGCAGGGTAAGCCCCTCGGTCATGCCCGCTTCTCCGTGTCCGCCTCGATCGCCGCCACAAGGGCGGAAAGCTCACCGATCATTTCATGGATCGGCAGGGGCCTTACCCCCACCACCTGCGTGCTGCAGCGGTTCACCGGCAAAAGAAGCTTTTCGGCCCTTGACTGGCCGATGGCCACCGCCATCGCCGGTGTCACCTCGCCAAGCAGGGCATCGGCAGAAAGAATGCCGATCGGGCCGATGATCACGTCTGCATCCCGTGCGGCCACCACAACGGGGTTCTCCCCGGTCGCACCCCGGTCCGCCCCGGCTTTGATCATCGCGGCGGTGGCAGAGGAATTGGTGCCGATGGCCAAAATTTCACGCGTGGGCAGGGTTCTTTTCAGCTCCTCGCACACAAGCGCGCCGATGCGGCCGCCCTGGCCGTCAATCACAACGATCTTCATACGGTACTCCTTCACCCTTTCGGTGGCGGCATGCTTCACGCCTTGCCGCTTGCGTAGTATTTTTTAAATTCCTCGTCCGGCACCATGCTGCCGCCGGTTGCCCAGGCAAGATGCACACCGCGCGGCGTTTCCGGGCGCGCCCCTGTCAGAACAAAGGGGCCGTACACACCGCAAAGGGCGCTCGGCTCAAGGCGGATGCCCTCCTTATCGTACATTTTAGCAAGCAGGGCACTCATGCGCTCATCGGTCACCGAGTAGCAGCCGTCCATATGCCCCTCCATAAACCGCCCGACAAAGCCGGAGGCGCGCCCAACGGCAAGCCCGTCTGCAATCGTGCGGTTATCAGCTCCGAGGTCACCGACCGAGATGGCGTTGTGCAGTCCGGTTGCCATCCCAAGCGCCATACAGGGCGAGTGGGTGGGCTCGGCAAAATAGCAGTGAACGTTGTCACGGAAGATGAGCTTTAAGCCAAAGGCTACGCCCCCGGGGCCGCCACCCACACCGCAGGGAAGATAGACATAAAGCGGGTTCTCGGCCGAGATCACGATGCCTGCGGCATCCATCTGTGCGGCAAGCCGCTCGGCGGCCACCGCATAGCCGAGAAAGAGGGTTCTTGAATTTTCATCATCCACAAAGTGGCAGAAGGGGTCGCCCGCCGCCTCCTTGCGGCCGTTTTCCACCGCCACGCTGTAATCGTCCTTATATTCGATCACCGTCACGCCCTTTTCCCTGAGCATCCTCTTTTTCCACTCGCGCGCATCGGCCGACATATGTACCGTCACACGGAAGCCGAGCTTTGCGCTCATAATGCCGATCGAAAGACCAAGGTTGCCGGTCGAGCCCACCGCGATCGAATAGCGGGAGAAAAGGGTACGGAATTTGTCGGTTGCAAGGATGGCGTAATCGTCCTTTTCGGTAAGCCCGCCCTCCTCCATTGCGATCCGCTCGGCCACGTGGAGGACCTCGTAAATGCCGCCGCGCGCCTTGATCGAGCCCGAAACCGCAAGATGGCTGTCAAGCTTGATCAGGAGCTCGCCCGGGAGCTTCACGCCGTATTCTTCTTCAAGAGCGGCCTGCATATGGGGGATCGCCTGCATGGGGGATTCAAGGATGCCGTCCGTTTTTACGGTCTCGGGAAAGGCGACCTTGAAGTAGGAGGCAAAGCGCGAAAGCCGTGCCGAGGCATCGGCAACGTCACGCTCGGTCAGCTCGCTTCCCACGATGGCCTCGGCAAACGGGCGCTTTTTGGGGTTCTCCCAAAAGAATTCGCGCATCGCGGCCACGCTTTTTGCAATGGGGCATTCCTTGATCGCATCGGCAAGGCTCTTGCTCATTTCTTTTCCTTTGCAGTTCATAACAGTTCCTTTCTTCGTGTGGCGGCCTGCCCTATCGCTCCGGGCAGGCGGCGCGCTCATATTTTTCTTTTGAAGTTTCCGAACACCTCGTTGACCTTCTCAAAGCTTGCAAAGGTGTCGGGATAGCTCTTTAAGATCTTCATCATCGTACCGATCTGGCGCTTGTTGATGATGCAGATCAGCATATATTTGTCGGTGTCTGAATACATACCGTGCACCTTGATCTCGGTGATACCGTGCTTAAGGCGTTCCATCAGCTCCCGGGACAGCTCGCTTGGATGGTTGGTGACGATCTCGAACTTGTATCCGTTTTTGATGCCGCTGAGCCCGTTATCCACAATGACGTTGGCAATGAAAAGGTTCAGTAGGGTACAGATCACGGGGGTGATCCTCATACCGTACACAAAGAATGCGATGAAAACCACGCTTGCATCCATGATAAACGAGATGTAAGCGATATTCGTTTCGGGCCGCGCCTTTTTGATGAGGGCTGAGATCCCGTAGGTGCCGCCGCTTGCGCCAAAGTGGCGGAGCATCAGGGAAAAGCCAAAGCCGGAGATGACGCCCGTGGCAATACAGGCAAAGACGATGTTAAAATCCTCGGCGTTGTTTGAAAGCGAGTAGGCCTGCAGCCCTATGACGTCATACAGGCGGGGGATAAAGGACTGCACGAGCATATAGATGCTGAGCATAAAGCCAAGCCTCTTGTTGACAAGGAGGCTCACCAAGATAAAGATGGGGAGGTTGAAGGCCACCATCAGGATCGACCAGCTGACCCGATTTTCAAGAAGGTGATAGGTGATCGTGGCAAGACCGCCCACTCCTCCGGGTGCAAAGCTGTTGCTGTTCTGAAACACGTGATAGGCAGTGCCTACGATGATGCCCGCCACGATCGCACATAATACGTCAAAGCCGATTTCCTTGCTCTTTTTTTTCATAGCTGTTCCTTTCTCGGTATAGCTCCTCGATATCCTCTCTCCGGGGGGGCTTGCGGTTATTTATGAAAAGGCCGAGAGCACCGCCCTGATCGCGATCTCCCTCTCCTTCTCGGTTACGGGCGTGTCGAATTCGTCAAAGCGGTTGCTTGCAATATCTCCTCCCGTCAGGGCGTGATACCACGTAAGGGCCAACAGATACCGCCCGACACCGAGGGCCGCGTGGAAGGTATCTCTGTGGACCTTCGGGACGCCAAGCTCGCTTGCCTTCATCATAGCTGTTCCCGCGGGGATGATCCCATCGGCGCGGATCAGCTGCGCGGCCTTGGCATAAGAAGCGTGAACGGAGGCGAACATATCGTGCGAGGTTGCAAAGATGCCGAGCTCCTTCAGCCTGTCGCTGCCCTCCTCATACGCCCAGGTTTCGTGCAGGAGGAGCTTTGCGCGCGGGCATTGCGCCCGTACATAGTCAGCCAAGGCCTCAATAAACGGTGAGTAGGTTTCAAACCGCCCACTCAAAGGGCTTGCCTGCTGCAGGGTGACAACGTCCCATGCATCGCTTGCGAGGGCATCGCTGAGCGAGATCATCCTGCCGGTGTCCTCGCCGTTCCTTTCAAGCGCATAAGCGGCATCTCCGCTCAGCATATTGGCGTGGTGCCGCTCAAGCGAGCAGCCGCCGATGAAGAGGTTGGTCGTTTCGATATTCATTCCGCTCGCTTTTGCAAGGCGAGACAGATAGCGCTGGGCATCCTGGGAAAAGCTGTTGCCGATGGATAGAATCTTCATTGTATACTCCTTCTTTATACTGTAAAGCAGTTTTTGATATCGCTTGTTGTCTTGCGCGTCAGACAAACGACACTCTCAACGTGGGTCAACAGAGCAAAAGGTCTCATTTTAGCCGAAAAACGGGGGTTGTAAGTGCAAAAAGTCTCATTTTCATAGGTGGAAAGTAACCTTTGTCCCTAAAATGTTGAAGTTTTTGTGACTTAATTGATTTTCCGCTAGTTAAAGGGAACATATCAAAATTCAAAAAAGTCTTTAATATATTTCGCCAAAACAGTTGACTTTTTCACGATTTCGTGATAATATATATTATATCGTGAAAGGGGATTGAACATGGCTATTTGTTACAATAAACTATTTCACTTGTTAATTGATAAAAAAATATCTCAAAATGAACTGATTAAGGGCGCAGGTGTTTCCGCTAATATTTTAACTCGATTGAAACGAAACGAGTACATATCAATGGAAAGTATAGAAAAAATATGCAACTTTCTCTCCTGTACTCCGAACGATATACTTGAATTTACATCTGGAATAAATACTATGAATGTAATCGATTTATTCGCAGGATGCGGTGGCTTGAGCCTTGGATTTGAAATGGCGGGATTCAATATTCCTCTTGCGGTAGAAAGCGATGCTTGGGCAGCCGAAACATACGCTCATAATCATTCTCATACAAAAGTTGTAACACAGGACATAACTCAAATATTTGACTTTAATAATCTTCTTGCGCCATCAACCATCATAGACGGAATTATAGGTGGTCCGCCTTGCCAAGGCTTCTCTTTAAGTGGAAACCGAGATAAAAACGATCCTCGCAATAGCTTGTTTATGGATTTTGTGCGTTTTGTTAAACATTATAATCCTAAATTCTTTGTAATGGAAAATGTATCGGGAATTTTATCAATGGTAACAAAAAGCGGAGAGTTGGTAAAAGATGTTATTCTCAAGGAATACGACAAAGCAGGATACAATGTGGAAATTTTCCAATTAAATGCCGCAGAGTTTGGTGTTCCCCAATCGAGAATTCGTGTGTTCTTTATCGGTTTAAGAAAAGATATTGTTTACAACAAAGAAGCATTAGAACCGCGTGGCTTTTTGTTTGGAAATGAGCAAATTACTATCCGTGATGCTATAATGGATTTACCTCAAATACAAGCAGGCGAAGGAAATGAGGAATCCTCTTACGATACAGAACCTACCACTGAATACCAAATGTGGGCAAGGGGCAATTGTTCTGTCTTGCACAATCATGTAACAATGCGTCATACGCCCAGATTGATAGAAAGATTTAGTCATATAGGTTTTGGCGAATCAGTTGCCGATGTGGCTGAAGAATATCAACAAAGACAACGTGGGGACGCAACTAAAATCAGCGGAAAAGTTTATTCGCAAAACAACATGAGACCTTTCCCCGACAAGCCATCTCCCACTATTCCCGCAAGTTTCCAAAGTAATTTCGTTCACCCCTATCTAAACCGCAATTATACGGCAAGAGAAGGGGCAAGGTTGCAGTCGTTCCCCGATGACTATGTTTTCCTTGGAAAAAGAACAACTATGTCTTGGGAAAAGAATCTGTCGCAATATCAGCAAATAGGAAACGCTGTACCTCCTCTTTTGGCAAAAGCAATAGCAGAAAAACTCATTCAATATTTATCACGGATTTAACAATCTGCCAGGGACATGAATCCCATCATCGTTTGCAAGTTCGGAAATTGCAGTGTTTATTTCTTTCCAATAATCAAATATTGTAGTTGCATCCATAGGCGAATGCTCGTTGGCTCTTAATACGAATATTTCATTTAGCACAGAATCTTGCCTTGCGGCGATAATATGCTCGTCTGCTAAATTCTTGTGTCCCATAAGTACATATGTACGAGAATTTGGGGAGGCACTTTTTATTGATTTGCTCGACGATTTAACTTCTCCAAACATCGTAGCATCCAAATAGGTTTTGACTTCAACAGCCACAACAGGAAGTATCAATGTTGTTGGCTGTTGATCATCTATTGTGATAGTAACCTTTTTACCAATACAAAAATCGACATCCTTTTTGATAATTTCAATATGACGATTTCCATCAATTTTCAATCCTGCATAAATACCTTTGTTGAATACACCAAGTGTATTCGAAGTAATATCTGGCAAATCTTTGAAGAGATAGGCGCTGATTTCTTCTAGAAATGTAGATGCAAATTTCGATTGCGATGATATGCCATGTGCGGCTGAAAAAGAATTTAAGAAATCATAATAAGCATTAAATATTTCGCTTGCTCTAATAAATGCATCGGGATTTTCCTCTGAAAAGGTAAGGGAAGAAATTTCTGCACGCATCGGCAAGTACACTGTATCGTACAAGTTTTGAATTTCTGTGGCTTTATTTTTGTAATTTGTTCTTATTTTTGTTTGAAGATTACTCTCATGAATGTAAAGCATAAAATTCCCCTTTGTTAGTTATATGTTTTCTTCGATATGATAACCATGATTGCTGTAAAAAGCACTTTTGAGTTTTGCTCAAAAGTGATATTTATCCCTTCGTAAAATCAGGGAATTTTTTTATTTTGAACACTTGTTTTTTGAATTTTTCTCTCAAAACCACTCAAAAAGCTCGATTTTGCCTATTTTAAGCCGATCTTTGCTCATTTTCTCGTCAGACACACGACCGTTTCCACGTGGCTTGTAAACGGAAACATGTCAAACGGCTGGATCTTCCTTACCGCGTATCCGCCGCGGACGAGGGTACCAAGGTCACGCGAGAGGGTTTCGGGGTTGCAGGAAATATACACCACCCGCCTTGGTGAGAGGGTGAGAAGGGCGTTTAAAAATTTCGGGCTGCACCCGGCCCTTGGTGGGTCAAGCATCACAACGTCAGCCCGCTCACGCTTTTTCGCCATTTCGTGCATAAATTCGCCCGCATCGGCGGCGTAAAAGGTGGCGTTCTTGATCCCGTTCTCGGCGGCGTTGATCCTGGCATCCGCCACCGCATCGCGGTTGACCTCAATACCGATGACCTTCTGCGCGCCGGAGGCGAGGACGAGCCCGATCGTGCCGGTGCCGCAATAGGCATCGATCACCCGCTCACGCCCGGAAAGGGCGGCAAGCTCACGCGCCTTGCGGTAAAGCCGCTCGGTCATGACGGGGTTGACCTGATAAAAGGAGCGCGGGCTGATGCGGAAGGTAAGATCGCAAAGCCTGTCGGTAATATAGCCCTCTCCGTATAGGGTCTCACTTATGTTTCCGAGAAAGAGGGGTGTGTCGGTGGGGTTTATGTTACGCACCACCGTGGTGATCTCGGGGTGGCGGCGGCAGAGCTCGCCCACAAAGGCGTGGGATGCGCAAAAATCTCCCGGCACGGTCACGATCACCACCATGATCTCTCCCGTAGAGAAGCCGCGGCGGATCAGCACGTGGCGCAAAAAGCCCTGCCCTGTGACCATGTCATAGGGCTTGATCTTCAAAGACGCCGCCAGCCTTCGGATCGTTGCAAGGATGGGCGCGGCAGAAGCATCCTCCAGCATACACGCATCCACCTCGATAATATGGCGCGAGCCGGATTGATAGACCCCCGATACCACCTTTCCGCTTTTTGAGCGGAAGGCCGCCTGCACCTTGTTGCGGTAGTGGGTGGGATCCTCCATCCCGATGATTCTCTCAACCTGCCCAAATCGGCCAAGAAGGCGCACGACCCCCGCCTGCTTTACGCGGAGCTGGTCCTCATACGGCAGATTCTGCATGGTGCACGCCCCGCATTTCTTGGCATACGGGCAGGGAAGCGCGGCTTTTGTATGATGGCTCTCGTTTGTCATAGGCTCCCCTTTCTTTTAAGATGAGGTTGGATAAGTTTCTCCTCGTTTCCTTCGATATGTTAACCATTGCCGCTGCAAAATGAGCTTTCAAGTTTTGCGGGGGGGGGAGTCACTTTTGTCCGTCAACGGTTTCTTTGGCGGTGGTGATGGATGCGATGAGCTTTCTGCGTATTGCACCGCATTTGTTCGCAAGTGCTTTGTATGTACCTTCGTCCATCGCTCCCACTTTAAAAAGAATTTCAAGCCAATAGTCGGTTTCATAGCATTCTTTGAGCGCAATTTCAAGTTTATTTACAAAATCTGCGGTGCTCTGGGCATATTTGGCTTCATAGCTGTTCGCTCCGATGGATGAACAGGAACGCAGAAGTTGATTTACAAATACGGCTCTGCCTTTGATGTTATCGCAAACGGCGGTGGTTTCTATAGTGAGCTCTACGGCGAGTTCTTTTATGCTTCTATTCATAAATTTTACCTCTTTTAAGTTCGCTTCGCTCACGCGATAGGCACCTTTGGTGCGCGATATGCTTGCTCCGCAAGCGCGATATTGTTTCGTATTGCGAAACAGCGATATGTTCGCCTGTGGCGAACGCGGTTGAAAGTACGCTGATATAAATCCCCGCGCCCCAATGCGCACGCCGTGCGCTCACATCCGCGAAGCGGATATATCGCGCCGCAGGCATATCGCACGCGAATAACGTGCAGCGTATATCGCAAATCCCGCAAGGGATTTATATCGCTTTAGTTTGTCTGCTTATGCAGACAAACTAAACTTTCAACGTGCCCTGTTCTCGGGAAAAGATCCACCGGTGTGACCTCCCCCGGGGTGAAGCCGTGGCCTGCAAGGTATGCGACATCCCGGGCGAGGGTGGCGGGATTGCAGGAGATATAGACGAGCCGCTTTGGAGAAAGGGCGGCAATGGTGTCAAGCAGGGCACTGTCGGCACCGGCTCTCGGCGGGTCAAGAAGGATCACGTCCGGCTTGGGCGCGCGGTGGCGCGCGAGGATCTCGGCGGTTCTTGCCGCATCTCCCACCTCAAAGACGGCATTGGTGATGCCTGCCCGCTCGGCGTTTTCCCTCGCACACTCGACCGCCTCGGGCACGATCTCGATCCCGAAAAGGCGGGAAGCGCTCTTGGCCATCGAAAGCCCGATGCTCCCGGCTCCGCAGTAGAGGTCAAGGAGGATCTCCTTTCCCGAGAGCGCGGCAAGGCGGGCGGCCTCGCCGTAAAGCAGCTCGGCCGCATCCCGGTTTACCTGATAAAAGGCGGCGGGGGCGATCTTAAGCTCCACCCCTGCGAGCGTATCGGTGATGGCGGCCCTGCCAAAGAGGGTGCGGTAGCGCTCTCCGAGGATCACGTTGGTATCCTTACCGTTGATGTTGAGCAAAATGCCCACCACCGCGGGGAAGCGCTCCTTTACGGTGGCAACCAGCGCCTCGGCGGCGGGGTATGTATCGCGTGTTGTGACAAGGGTTAAGAGCACCTCGCGGCAATCGCGGGAGGCGCGCAGGTAGATGTGGCGCAAAAGCCCCGAGCCGTCCTCCTCGCAGTACGGGGGAACGTCAAAGGCCACGGCGTGAGCGCGCACCGCATCCAGGATCTCGCCAAAGAGCGGGGGCGTCAGGGGGCAGTGCGCCGCCTCGGTCACCTTATGGGTGCGGGGGGCGTAAAAGCCGATAAGGATCTCGCCGTCCTTCCCCCGCCGTACGGGGTACTGGGCCTTGTTGCGGTAGCCGAGGATCCTTCCTGCCGTCTTGACCTTGCCCACCGTGACCTCGACCCCCGCCTTGCGGAAGGCCGCCTCCACCGTGCGCCGCTTCAAGTCAAGCTCGTGCTCGTAGGTGACGGCGGTATAGGTGCATCCGCCGCAGCCGCGCACCGTGCAGTGAGGCGCCTCCACCCGATAGGGAGAGGGGGTCAAGACAGACACAAGGCGCCCGACCGAATAGTCGCGCGCCTCCTTGATGATGATGACCTCACACACGTCCCCATCCGCCGCGCCCGCAACGAAAACGACCTTGCCGTCGGGCGCACGCCCGACCCCAAAGCCGAGGTTGTTGATGTCGGTAACGGTGAGGGTGATTCTGGTGTTTTTTTGGGGCATAGCCTGCTCCTTGGGAAAATTAAAGCTCAAAATCCACCGCTGCGCGGTTCTCGCGCAGAGGGCGCATAAAGGCACCGATGGCACGGTGGTCGGGGTGGTCGATGTAAGCAGCAAGGGTCGAGAGATTCTCGAAATCCGAAATGAGCAGAAGGTCACAGTTCGTGTCCTTTGCCCCCTCCGCGCCGATATAGACCTCCGAGTGCAGGATCTCGGGAATAAGGGCGGGCAGAGCGCGCAGGCGCTCGGCCGTCATTTTTACGTTTTCTTCCTTGGTGCGGCCGTCCGCCTCGGGAAGAAATTTAAACATCACAACGTGTCGTATCATAAAAGACCTCGAATTTTATTTGCCGTGAAAGAGCTTTTTGGTCTGGTAACGCGGCTCGCAGGTCACGTTCAGCCCCAGCTTGTGTAAGGTTTTGTTGTCAATCTGGGCAAGGAGAACGGTCGAGTGCAGCTCACACCCGCGGAGCTTTGAAAGCTGGCGCATGGCCTGCTCGGCCGTCTTTGAGGAGAAGGCGCAGATCGAAAGCGCCACCAAGACCTCATCGGTATGCAGACGGGGGTTGTGGTTGCCGAGGTGATTGACCTTCAGATCCTGAAGCGGCTCGATGATCTCGGGCGGGATGAGAAGCGTATCGTCCGGGATATCGCCAAGCGCCTTTAAGGCGTTCAGAAGGAGCGCGGCAGAGGCGCCGAGCAGGGAGGAGGTCTTGCCGGTGATGATCCGTCCGTCCGGCAGCTCAAGCGCGGCGGCGGGGGCGCCGGTTTCCTCGGCCCGTGCAAGCGCCGCGGCGATCACCGGGCGGTCGGTAGCCGAAAGGCCGGCCTGGTTGAGGATCAGCTCAAGCTTCCTGACCGTGCTCTCCTCCCCCGTTCCCTCGCGCTGGGCGCACAGGGCGGCGTAATAACGGCGGACGATCTCCTGGCGTGCGGCGGCCGTGACCGCCTCATCGTCCACAATACAGTTGCCCGCCATATTCACGCCCATATCGGTGGGCGACTTGTAGGGCGATTCCCCGTACATCTTCTGGAAGGTGGCCTGCAGGACCGGGAAGATCTCCACGTCACGGTTGTAGTTGACGGTGGTCGCGCCGTATGCTTCAAGATGAAAGGGGTCGATCATGTTCATGTCATTGAGATCGGCCGTGGCCGCCTCGTACGCCATGTTGACGGCGTGGCGCAGGGGCAGATTCCAGACCGGGAAGGTCTCGAACTTGGCGTACCCGGCCTTGATGCCGCGCTTATTCTCATGATAGAGCTGGGAAAGGCAAACGGCCATCTTGCCGCTGCCGGGGCCGGGGGCGGTCACCACCACCAGGCGGCGGGAGGTTTCAATATACTCGTTCTTGCCGTAGCCCTCATCACTCACGATCCGCTCGACTGCGGAGGGATAGCCCTCGATCGGGTAATGGCGATAGACGCGCAGGCCGAGCCCCTCCAGCTTCTTTTCAAAGGCAACGGCGGCCGCCTGCCCCGCATAGCGGGTAAGCACCACGCTCCCAACGTAAAGCCCAACACCGCGGAAAAGGTCGATAAGGCGCAATACGTCAAGGTCATAGGTGATCCCAAGGTCGCCTCTTACCTTATTCTTCTCAATATCGCCCGCATTGATGACGATGATGATCTCGGCCTCCCGCTTCAGCTGCAGGAGCATTTGCAGTTTGCTGTCGGGCTTGAAGCCGGGGAGCACGCGTGCTGCGTGATAGTCGTCAAAGAGCTTACCGCCGAATTCGAGGTACAGCTTGCCCCCGAAGGCATCGATCCTTCTGCGGATCTGCTCGGATTGCATGGAGAGATAGAGGTCATTGTCAAAGCCGATTTTTTTCATCGCTGCTCCTTGCCGTTCGTCATGTGCGCGTGCGAACGCATAAAAGTTTTAATAACAAGTACAAGTATAGCAAAAGCCGCACGAAAAAACAAGAGCAAAAACGAAAAATGCTTGCTTTAAATTTGTCTTTGTGCAATCATCCCTCAAAGAGGGTCTTGAAAAAACGCCACGAAAAAAGGGGCGCATCGCCCCATTTTTCGGTTTAAAGAACGGTAATATCGCGGGATTCAAGGGCGGAAAGCCCCACGCGCAGGGCCTGCGCCACTGCCGCGCGCTCGTCAAGATTATGCGAATCCAGCCGCGGCCGCAGGGTTCTGTACAGCTCTCCGCGTACCGACATATCCTTTTCAAACTCCTCGGCGTTCAGGATCGGCAGGGTGCGATCGACAAACTCAAGGCTGTAAAGCGAGAAGAGCTTGCTCTCCTCGGGTGAATGGCGGAGCATGACAGTGGGGTACAGCTCGCCCTCAAGGATCACACGCAACGAGGTATCCTCCGAAAAGCCGTGCTCGGTGATAAGCCCCTGCAGGCGGTCGAGCACCTCGCTCATCTCATACACCCCCGTAATGTCCATCACCACCGTTTCGAAATGGTGGCGGGAAAGCGGGACAAAGCGAACGTCCACCGTGCGCGCATCCCCCTCTACGGTAATGTCGATCCTGCGGAAGCCGCCGATGCCGAGCTCCTCAAAGCTGCGCCCCTCAAGGAAGCCGCCGTGACAGTAGCGGGTGCGCCCCGCCGTCTTGACCTCGGTGGCCGCCCCGTGCGAAAAGCCGGCGTAATCGGCACCGAAGGAGGCGATCTCCTCGGGCGTTGCGCGCGCAAAGAGGGTGCGCACGCCGATATCGCAGCAGCCGGTCAGAAGATTGATACGGTCGGGGTCTGCCACCGTAGCGCCCGAAAGGGGCGAAACGCCGCTTCTCTGACCGAGAATGGCCCAGCCGTACACCGAGAGCGAAAGATCGTCAAAATCAAAGCGCTCAAGCGCATCACTTTCAAAGACCGATACATTTGACGGTAAGCGCCCCGAGGCATAAAGCGAGTCGGGCGCGTAGGGATCCTGATCGCCGGGGGCGATCACAAAGCGGCAGGAGGCTTCACCAAGCCGCTTGATAAGGTGATGGGCATCATCACTCGTTAGGTAACGCCCCGCAAGGTTGCCCGAAAAGAGAACGATGTCGATCTTCTCCTCCTCAATGTACGAAAAAAGCGAGTCAAAGACCTCGGGAAAGCGCAGATAGCGCTCACGGCATAAGGGAAGCGGCAGACCGGTGTACGGATTGCCGAGCGCCACGTTTGCCACGTGCAGGGCACGCACGCTTTTTGCCATGATATCCCCTCCTTTTCGGTCGTTTTTAC
Source organism: Eubacteriales bacterium (assembly GCA_045587985.1). Classification (GTDB taxonomy): domain Bacteria; phylum Bacillota; class Clostridia; order Oscillospirales; family CAG-272; genus UBA1740. The sequence continues at coordinate 20,743 of JAZNDG010000058.1, forward strand.
CATTATAGCATAAAAGAAGCGGGGAAGCAACACCCGCGCCGAAAATAATCTTGAGCACCCATCCTCTTGATTTGCGCTTTAAGGTATGCTACAATAAAAGAAAAAGCCATGTGGGAGGCACCCTATGCTGGCACTTGCAAAGCGATATACGAATAAGCTGATCCGCGCAGTCGCCAAGGGCGGCGTGCGGCTTGGCCGTTTTTTTACACCGATCGCGGTGGCAAGCGAGCTTTCCTCTCTACTGCCGCCCTCTTTTTGTGAGGAGGTGCGGATTTTGGATGTCGGTGCCGGCACGGGCATCCTCTCGGCGGCAGCTGTCGAATCGCTCTCAAAGCAGGGGGGCGTGCGCCGCATTGTCTTGGATGCATATGAGAAAGACGAGCGGATGATCGGAACACTCACCGAGGTGCTTGAGCGCATCCGCCGCCGTGCACGCCACGACTATGGGGTGCGCCTCCTTTATACCGTCCATACCGAGGATTTCCTTGCGGATGCCAAGGGGCTTGCCGAGCCGAGCGATGCAAAAAGGTACGACCTTGTCCTTCTTGCCCCGCCCGAGGGCGTGCCTGCGAAGGGCAGTACGGCCGAGGCCTTTGGCCGCCGCGTGCAGCCCACCGCTACCGATACGGCCCTCCTCTTTGCAGAGGCGGCGGCCGCCCGCCTTGCCGAGGACGGGGTGATGGCGGCGGTCCTTCCGCTTTCCTTTGCCGACAGTGTCAGTGCCGCCCCCCTCCGCGTCCGCCTTTTCGCCCGCGCGCCGCTTTTCGCCCTCGGGCTTGATTTCGGCGCGCGCGGTACCCGTCCCGACAAGACCATGCTCTGTCTTTTCCGCTATGGGGAGGAGCCACCCGCGCTTTCGGTCCGCATCGCAAGTGATGGGGGGGCAAGAGAGCTTACCATTCCCTATCAAGTGGCGGTTTTTTCGGATGAATGTAAAGTTTTGCTTGCAAAAACGAGCGAAGATGTTGCGCTTGTGCGTGCCATGAATTCCTTTCCCCTGCGTCTTTCGGATCTTGGGCTTTGCGTGCATACCGGCCTTACGATCGAGGCGCGCTATCCCGAATGCAAAAGAGCCTCGCGTGCCGATGGGGCCGTGCCCCTTCTCCATCCCGCAGGGCTTGTGGATGGGCAGATCGTCTTTCCGCCCGCAGGGAGGGAAAAGCCCTTCATTGTGCCCCGCATCCCCTCGCTTTCTTCCCCGAACCGTACAGCAGTGCTGATCAAGCGCGTGCCGACAAAGCGTGACGGCCGCCACCTTGTGGTGGGCGTGTATTTCTCGGGGCAGCTGCCGCATGACCGCTATATCTCCACCGACAATAAGCTGAACGTGATCGAGGGTGAGGGAGAGGAAATGTCGGCCGAGCTTGCATCCGGTCTTGCCGCCGTCCTCTCCTCCTCCTACTATGAGCGCTACTGTGCGCTCACGGGGGCGCTCAAGCGGGTGAATGCCACGGCGCTTGCCGCCCTCCCTCTTCCCGAGCGTGACGAGATCATCGGCATCGGTCGGCGGCTTGCGGTCGGGCGGAGCTATTCGCTCCGTGTGACCGATAAGGTCGCCTCCTCCGCCCTCTCGCATTATTTTGTATTAAATTAAAAATATTTTGGAAACCTCTTGCATTTTTCTTTTGAATATGCTATACTAAATCGCACTTATAGCAGAAAAGGCGTACCTGCCTGTCGATAGAAAGGATAAAATTATGGATGTTCTCACTTATGTTCTGATCGCACTTCTGATCCTCACGGGGGTCTTTGTTGTGGCTGCTGTTCTTATGCAGCAGGGCAAATCCAAGGGCGGTCTTTCGGGCACCATCGTGGGCGGCACCGAAACCTTTTACGGGAAGGATAAGAGCATGGCGCGTGACGGGCTGCTTTCGCGCATCACCACCATTGCGGCGATCGTCTTTGTCCTTCTGGCGCTTGTGGTCTATATCATTCAGCCTTGATCCATGGCCGAGAGAACCCCTCCCACATCGGGAGGGGTTCTTTGTATGAGAAGAGTAAAGAAAAGAAACAATGAAGGTATGAAGAAGAAGGTATATAAACGAAAAAGAGATCGGCTTGCCCGCCGCCCCTCCTCGGTGGGCGCCGCAAGAAAAAAGCCACGTTCCCTCTCGGCTCCTGAGGCCGAGGGTATCCTGATCGGCAGCCGCCGCGGCTTTGGCTTTGTCCGTCTTGGTGAGGGGGAGCCGGATGTGTTTATTCCGCCCCGGGGGATGCGCGGCGCGCGGGATGGCGATGCCGTCCGCATCGCCCTTCACCGCACGGGTGAGCGCCCCGAGGGCGAGGTGGTTGGGATCCTCACCCGCGCCAGCGAAACGGTGATCGGGGAGGTGGTGCGGGATTCTGCGCTCGGCTTATCTCCGCACGGAGATGTTTATCTTTTGCCCGATTCCCCAAGGCTTCCCGCCTATCCTCTCTCGCTCCGTGAGCGTACACACCTTGGTGAAAAGGTGGAGATCGGCTTCGGGGATAGGGGGTACGCCCGCATCCTCCGCTCGTTCGGAAAAGCGACCTCGCGTACCGCCAACTACCGTGCCATCCTTGCCGAGTGCGCGATTCCGACCGAGTTCTCCCCCGATGCTCTTCACGAGGCCGAAAAAATGGCGGCAGAGCCGCTCTCGGAGGAGGGCAGAAGACGGCATAGGGGTGCCGTTTTGACGATCGACTCGGAGCGCGCCAAGGATCTTGACGATGCCATCTCGGTGAAGAGGACGAAGGACGGCTATGTGTTCTTTGTCCATATTGCGGATGTGTCGCATTATGTCCGCCCCTTTACCTCCCTTGATGCCGCCGCCCACGAAAGAGGCAACAGCGTCTATTTTGCCGATCGCGTGGTGCCCATGCTTCCCGAGGCCCTCTCAAACGGTGCCTGCTCGTTGGGCGAGGGCGAGGATAAATACACCCTCACCGCCGAGATCACGCTGGGGGAGGATGGGAGCATACAAAAAACACTCCTTTATAAAAGCATCATAAGAAGCGCTGTGCGCGGTGTCTATTCGGAGGTGAATTCGCTCTTTTCGGAGGGGGAGGCTTCTCCCTTCTACCCGAAATATAAGAGGGTGTATGCTGCCCTTTCCGAGATGCGCGCGCTTTACCGCATCCTTGCCGAGAAAAACCGCGCCCGCGGCGTTCTTGAGCTTGAATCGCCCGAGCCGATCATCACGCTTGATGAGGACGGAGAGCCCACCGATATCGTGCGGGCCGAGCGGGGCGAGGCCGAAAGGCTGATTGAGGCCTTTATGCTCACGGCCAACAGGGCGGTGGCCGAGGAGCTTTCCCGCCGCAGCATTCCTTGCGTTTTCAGAATACACGAGCCGCCACCGCCCGAAAAGTACGTGGCCCTTACCGAATACCTCGTGTCCCTCTCGCTCACACCCCCTTGGAAAAGAGGAGAGGCTCCCACAGCGCTCGCCCTTTCGCATCTTCTTGCGGTGGCCGAGGAAAAGGGGCTTTCGCTCCCGGTTTCCTTAAATGTCCTTCGCAGCATGGCAAAGGCCCGGTATGAGGCGGCATCCTCTCCCCACTTTGGGCTTGCCCTGACACACTATTGCCACTTTACCTCGCCCATTCGCCGCCTTTCCGATCTTGTGACTCACCGCATCATCAAGGCGGTGCTGATAGACGGTGCCGCCCCCTCGAAATACCGTGCCATGGCAAAGCGCGCCGCCGATGCCGCAACAAACGGCGAGATCCGTGCCCTTATGGCAGAAAGACGGATCGAGGCGCTCTATAAGACCCTCTATATGCAAAAGCATATCGGGGAGCGTTACAGCGGCATCATCACATCCGTCACCCCCCACGGCTTTTACGTGGAGCTCCAAAATACCTGTGAGGGCCTCGTCCCCCTCTCTCTCCTTGACGGCGACTACACCTATGACGAGCGCCGCCGTACGCTTTTTTGCGCCGCCACCGTCTTTGCAGTGGGGGATCAAGTGGAAATAGAGGTGAAGGGGGTTGAAATTTCGGTCGGAAAAATCACCTTCTCGCTTGCATAAATCGCGCGAAGCTTCGTTGCTCTTTACAAGCCTCCCTTGTGTAAAGGGAGGTGGCACGGAACGTGACGGAGGGATTGTGCCCTGCCGTAGCAGGGGATATAAATACGCTTTGTCTATTGCCAAAAGCCAGAGCGTATCGGTTTTTCTTCTGCGGTGGGACACAATCCCCCACCCGCTTTGCGGGAGCCCCCTTTACACAAGGGGGCCTAATAGCGCGGGGCTTGCAGCCAAGACGGAAGGAGCCGGCGTATGTAAAAACCGCAGAAGCCTTGCATCTTCGCCCTCTTTTCTGCCGCAGGCTCCCCCTTTGTATCCCCTTCCCGGAATCATCACTTCGGCTGGTCGGGAAAACAAGCCTCCCTTGTGTAAAGGGAGGTGGCACGGAACGTGACGGAGGGATTGTGCCCTGCCGTAGCAGGGGATATAAATACGCTTTGTCTATTGCCAAAAGCCACAGCGTATCGGTTTTTCTTCTGCGGTGGGACACAATCCCCCACCCGCTTTGCGGGAGCCCCCTTTACACAAGGGGGCCTAATAGCGCGGGGCCTGCAGCCAAGGCTCCCTCCGGGAGGGAGCTGGCGCCGTAGGCGACTGAGGGAGAGTGCGCCATCGCAAAATGAATATAACCCCGAGATCGCGCAGGCTCTCGCCTGCGCTTGCTCGGCTCGGCACACTCCTTGAGTCGAGCACTTCGCGGTGCGAAAACGCGCAAACGGCGGCGGCAAGCACATACAATGAAAAAGGCAGAAAGCCGTGGGCTTTCTGCCTTAAATTTTTGCAGACCGACAAGTAAGAAAAGAAAAAAGGCAGGGAGTGCTTCTCCCTACCTTTTTATGTTTTTGCCAAAAGGCACGGTTTTGATTAATGGACGATGCAGCGCTCGGTATCCTTATCAAAGATATGCATTCTCGAGGCTTCGAAGGCGATCTTGATCTCGTCCCCGGCGCGCGAGGTGGAGCGGGAGGAAACGCGGGCAATGATGTTCTTGCCGTTGGTGGCATCCTCCTGGCCGTCAAAGCTCAGGTAGAGGTAGATCTCAGCACCCATAAGCTCGGTGACCTCGACCGTGGTGTCGATCACGCAGTCAGGCATGCTGCTGACGTGGGCGGGATCGTCAAAGAGGCACTCGGGACGGATACCAACGATGACCTCCTGGCCGATGTACTCCTTGAGGGCGGGGTTGTTGGCCTTTTCGGCGGGAACCTTGACCTTGTTGCAGCCAAAGGTAACAAAGAGGTCGTTGCCCTCCTCGACAAGGCGGGAGGTGATGAAGTTCATCTGGGGCGTGCCGATAAAGCCGGCAACGAAGAGGTTTACAGGGAAATCATAGAGGTTCTGAGGCGTATCGACCTGCTGGATCAGACCGTCCTTCATAACAACGATACGGGTAGCCATGGTCATAGCCTCGACCTGGTCGTGGGTAACGTACACAAAGGTGGTCTCAACCTTCTTGTGAAGCTTGGTAAGCTCGGTTCTCATCGAGGCACGAAGCTTTGCGTCAAGGTTCGAGAGCGGCTCGTCAAGAAGGAAGACCTTCGGGTTACGGACGATCGCACGGCCGAGCGCAACACGCTGCTTCTGACCACCCGAAAGGGCCTTCGGGCGGCGCTCAAGGAGGTGGTTGATGTCAAGGATACGGGCGGCCTCCTCCACGCGGCGCTTGATCTCCTCCTTCGGCACCTTGCGGAGCTTAAGGCCGAAGGCCATGTTCTCAAACACGGTCATGTGAGGATAAAGAGCATAGTTCTGGAACACCATCGCGATATCTCTGTCCTTCGGCGCCACGTCATTGACGAGGGTATCACCGATCCAGAGCTCGCCCTCCGAGATCTCCTCAAGACCCGCGATCATACGCAGGGTGGTGGACTTACCGCAGCCCGAAGGGCCAACGAGGATGAGAAATTCCTTATCCTTGATCTCGAGGTTGAAGTCCGAAACAGCGGTAACGCCGCCGGGATATTTCTTGTAAATGTGCTTAAGCGAAAGACTTGCCATTCTGGGTTTCCTCCAAAATTAAATTACAAATTCTTGCGTTACATATTATAACAGAAAAATCGCGCCTTGGGAAGAGGGGAAGCCTATGAACTTTCTCTCTGCCTTTTGTTGATTTTGCACAAAAAAACACATTTTATGGTATTTTGCGCCAATCCGCACGGCCGAACTGTCTAATAAATTAGAAATCAGGCCTTCATTCCCTTGCGGGTGAGCGAAATACGGCCGCGATTTTTGTCAACGCCCTTGATCTTGACCTCAATGACGTCCCCGACCTTCAGAACGTCTGCGGGGTTTTTCACAAAGCGGTCGCTCATCTCGGATACGTGCAAAAGCCCATCGTCATGCACGCCGATATCGACAAACGCGCCAAAGGCGACAACATTACGCACCGTTCCCTTGAGGATCATTCCCTCGGTAAGGTCCTCAAGCGTGAGAACATCGGTACGGAGGATGGGCGCGGGGGCCGCATCGCGGATGTCGCGCCCCGGCTTTTCAAGCTCTGCGATGATATCAAGCAGGGTGGGCTCGCCGCACCCGAGCTTTGCTGCGAGCTTGGCGGTGCCGCGTGCCATGGCAAGCGCGCGGAGCGAGGAAACGCCGCCCGCACGGACCTCCTCCTCGCCAAGACCGAACTCGGCAAGCAGGGCGCGCGCCACAGCGTAGGACTCGGGGTGCACACCCGTGGCGTCCAAAACCTCACGGCCGCCCGAAACGCGCAGGAAGCCCGCGCACTGCAAGAAGGCCTTTTCGCCGATCTTCGGCACCTTCTTAATGGCGGCGCGGTCACCGAACTCGCCGTGCTCCTCGCGGTAGGCAACGATATTTTTCGCGGCGGTCGCATTGATGCCCGCGATGTGCGAAAGGAGAGAATACGAGGCGGTATTGAGATCAACGCCCACGCTGTTCACGCAGTCCTCCACCACGCCGTCAAGCGCCTCGTTCAGGCGGTTCTGCTTCATGTCGTGCTGGTACTGGCCGACACCGATCGACTTCGGGTCGATCTTCACAAGCTCGGCCAGCGGATCCTGCAGGCGCCTTGCGATCGAAACGGCCGAGCGCTCGGTCACGTCAAAGTCGGGGAATTCCTCGGCGGCAAGCTGGGAGGCCGAATAGACGCTCGCCCCCGCCTCGCTGACGATGGTATAGGCCACCTTGCGCTCACACTCCTTGAGCGTATCGGCGATGAAGGCCTCGCTCTCGCGGGAGGCGGTGCCGTTTCCGATGGCCACCACATCGATGTCATAGGCCTTGATCAGGCGCAGGACGGTTTTCTTGCTCTTCTCGGTCTCCTCGCGCGGCTTGGTGGGGTAGATGACGGCGGTATCAAGCACCTTGCCCGTCTTATCCACCACGGCAAGCTTGCAGCCGGTACGGTAGCCGGGGTCATAGCCCAGCACCGTTTTGCCCTTGAGGGGGGCGGCCAGCAGCAGATGGCGGAGGTTGTCGGCAAAGACGAGGAGGGCCTCCTCGCTCGCCGTATCAAAGAGCTCGGCCCTTACCTCGCGCTCAAGCGAGGGAAAGATCAGGCGGTCATAGCTGTCGGCGATCGCCGCAAGGATCAGAGAAAGATGCGGGGTGTTCTTATTGGTGATCACGCGTGAGCCGAGGCGGGCAAGGGCGGCCTCACGGTCAAGCGTCATGGTGACCTTCAAGCACTCCTCGCGCTCGCCGCGGGTAATGGCCAGAACGCGGTGCCCCTTGATCGTGCGTACCTCCTCGCGGTATTCGGCGTAGTCGGCATAGATCTTTTTGTTTTCCTTCTCCTCGTCCGTAAGCTTGGTTTCAAGCACGGCAGCCTCAAAGGCAAAGTCACGCAGAAGCTTACGGCATTCGGCATTGTCCGAGATATCCTCGGCAATGATGTCCGAGGCGCCCGCCAAGGCGGCGGCCGCATCCGGCACGCCCTTTTCTTCATCGATATAGGCGGCGGCCTCCTCCTCGGGCGTATGCTCGGTATGGTCGGGCTGGGCCATCAGCCACTCGGCAAGAGGGGCAAGCCCGCGCTCCCTTGCGATAGAGGCGCGCGTGCGGCGCTTCTGCTTGTAGGGGCGGTAGATGTCCTCCAGCTCAACAAGCGTTTTGGCAAGCGAGAGGGCGTGCACGATCTCGTCCGTGAGCTTTCCCTGGTTTTCGATCGCAGTCCTGATCTCCTCTCTGCGCTCATCAAGCTTGCGCAGGTACGCAAGACGGTCATCAAGCGCGCGAAGCGTCACGTCATCGAGCGACCCCGTGACCTCCTTGCGGTAGCGCGCGATAAAGGGGATGGTGTTCCCCTCGTCAATAAGAGCAACCGTTTTCTCCACGCGCTCTGCGGGGATATTCAGCTCCTCCGAAAGAATCTTAATGATGTCCATAGGCTTCTCCTTTATTCTTTTGGGGTTTTTGCTTCTGCGGCGGCGCGCAGGAGGGCAAGCTCCGCTTCACTGACGGGGCGGCACTCTCCGCGTGCAAGAGCCGGGTCGAGCGGAATGCCCGCAAAGGAGATCCGCTCAAGGTAAGAGATGGGCGAGCCGAGCGCCGCCATCATCCGCTTGACCTCGTGGTATTTTCCCTCGGTCAGGGTAACCCTGCCGCCCATACGGTCATCATCGGCCAAAAGGACGGCGCTCCTGCACCGCTCCTCCCCCAGCATCATACCGGCAAGCAGCCGCTCCTCGGCAGTGTCCGGAAGCCTTGCCTCCACCCGGAAGCGATACACCTTCTCAACACCCCGGCGGGGCGAGAGCAGGGCGTGGCTGAGCGCACCGTCATTTGTCAGGAGCAGAAGGCCGACCGTATCGCGGTCAAGCCGGCCGCAGGGAAAGAGCGAAAGGCGGGCGTACTCACGCGGGGCAAGCTCTGTCACCACCGGGAGCCTTCCGTCCTCTGTTGCGCTCACGTAGCCCGCAGGCTTATTGAGCCAGAGATAGACAAACTCGCGGTAGGCAATGCGCTCACCAAGGTAGGTGACGGTATCGCCGTCAGGGTCGATCTTCATATCCGCCCTTGATGCCGGGATGCCGTTTACCGCAATGTCCCCACGCCGTACGGCAAGGGCGGTCTCGCGGCGGGAAAGACGCCCGACCGTGGTAAAAAACTTGTCAAGCCGCACCCGCACACCTCCTTGTCCCAGCCTTTTTCTGTACCTATATTCTATCACATTTATCCCGAAAAGTAAAGGAAAACGGCAAAAAAATGTGCCGTCCTCCCCGTGCCCAAAAAAGAAATCACCCTCCCGCGTAAAAACGGGAGGGTGTAAGGTTTTATTTACTTTCCACAGTGGCGAGAAAGGCATCGCGCGCCTCGCGGTAGAGGTAAAGAGAGCCGAGGATGAAAAGAGGCATCCCCGTTTCCTTTGCCGCGGCATAGCCCTCCTTCATGGCGGAAAAAACGCATGGGAAGGCGGTGGCACAGACCCCCGCCCTTTCCCACTCTGCGGCCAGCTCCTCTGCCGCCATGGCCCGCGCATTATCCGGCTGCACACAAAGGGCGCGTGCGACCCGCCCCTTCAGAAGCTTGATCATTGCGCTGTAATCCTTGTCGCGCATCACCCCGGTAAGGAGAAGGAAATTCCCCTCGTAGAGCGCCGTGATGCTGGCTAAGGCGGCGGCGATCCCCTCCGGATTGTGTGAGCCGTCAAACACGACATCCGGCTCGTGCGAGAAATATTCAAACCGCCCGGGCCAGCTGACCGACCGAAGGCCTGCAAGGATGGCCTCCTCGGGCAGGGTGACACCGCGCGTACGCAAAAGATCGCAGGCATCCAGCACGAGCGAGGCATTCTTCGGCTGATAGACGGCCGAGAAGGGGATCTCTACCCCATGCCGATCGCGGTAGGAGAAGGTGGTGCCGTAGCGGGTGGGAAGAAGGTTGCCGATCGCGCCGGGATCAAGGAAGGAAAGGTGCGTGCCGCGTTCAGCCGCTGCCGCGAGAAGTGCCTGCCGCACCCCGGGGGCAACATCCCCGACAAGGCCGGGCACCCCCGCCTTCAGAATACCGGCCTTCTCACCCGCGATCGCCTCCTCGGTATCGCCGAGATAGGCGGTATGGTCAAGCGAGATGCCGGTGATGACCGAAAGAAGGGGGGAGGGGAAGACGTTTGTGGCATCCAGCCTGCCGCCCATGCCCACCTCGATCACCGCGTAATCCACCTTTTCCTCTCTGAACCAGAGAAGGGCGGCCGCCGTGATCAGCTCAAACTCGGTCGGGCGGTCCTCCATTTTATCAACCTGCGGGCGGAGCGCTTCGATCACGGCCGTGAGGGCCGCATCCGAGATCGGCACACCGTTGATCTGCATCCGCTCGCCGAAGGAATAAAGATAGGGCGAGGTGAAAAGCGCGGTCTTGTAGCCTGCCGCCATGAGGCAGGAGGCAAGCATTGCGCTTGTTGAGCCCTTGCCGTTGGTGCCCGCGATATGGATAACGCGGAGCTCCTTTTCGGGATTACCGAGAGAGGCAAGAAGCGAGGTAATGCGAGAAAGCCCCGGGCGGCTGCCCTGCCACTCGGTCGCGTGGATATAGGCCATGGTTTCCTTGATCGTCATTTCCTTACCAGCCTTTCAAGCTCCCGCCGCACGGCAAACGAGCCGAGCAAGAGGGAAAGAACGGTGCTCTCGAGAAGAATCACGAGCAGATAAAGCGGGATCCGCCATAAAAGAAGCGGCAGAGGATACCACATGGCAAGCCCCAAGGTCTTCAAGAGGATCGATCCTACAAGATGCGCGCCGCCCGAAAGCAAAAGAAGGTGGAAAAAGCGCGGCTTGCCGGACGGTAGGGGCAGGATGCGGCAGATCACCCCGGGCACAAGCCCGACCGCGGCCGCCCCGAGCGCGATCAGCGGAATGGGGGCTTGTCCTGCAAGCAGACAGGAGAGAAGATCGGCCGCAAGGCCGGCAAGTGCGCCGTATACGGGGCCGAGCACCGCGCCGGCAAGCACGATCGGAAGCCCCTCAAGGGTAAAGCGCACAGGGCCTGTCCCCTGGATGCTCTTGGCGATATAGCCGAGAAGAAAGGAAAGCGCCGTTAGGAAGGCGGCAAGACATAAAAGGCGGGTATGCCGCTCGGCCGTGTCCTTTACCGACAGGCGCTCCTTCCCCCGTTTGGTGTTGGGCTTTTGCATAAAAAAATCCTCCTTTCCCGTACTCACGATCGGAAAAAGAGGCACTCTCTTTGACAGACGGAAGCGGGATGCAGAACGGCTACCGCGGGGGCTCCCCCTTCGTCCGCTGGGCAACTCCCCGTCCCCTCGGCACTTCACGCAGGCGTTCTTACTCTTCGTAATACAAGACTATTATAGCAGACAATCCCGATTTGTCAAGTAGAAAAGAGGCACCCGCGGGTGCCTCTTTCGGTCGTATCGACTTGTTTTTTGGGATCTTACGCCTCGGCCGATACCGGCAGGGCGTATTTTTCGGCAAACTCGGCACGGCGCGCATTGTAATGGCTGTCATCCATGCGGATGGCGCGCATGGTCTCGTGCAGGGCAAGACCGCCGCCCGCCATATCGAGAAGGCAACCCGACACGTTGGCACAGTGGTCGGACACCCGCTCAAGGTTGGTGAGAAGATCCGACCAGACAAAGCCGGCCGCGATGCTGCATTTGCCCTGCTGCATTCTCCCGATGTGGGCGCCGCGCAGGCTCTCCTTCAGATCGTCAATCACGTCCTCAAGCGGCTCAATGCCGATAGCGGCATCCAGGTCACCGTCCACAAACGCCGCCTTGGCAAGGTCAAGGATCTCGGCGGTCGCGGCGATCATCACGCGCAGCTCGGCCTCGGCAGGGGCAGAGAGCGAAAGGCCCTTATCACGCAGCTCCTCGGCTGCCTCGAGAATGTTCACGCTATGGTCGGAGATGCGCTCAAAGTCACCAATGAGGCGCAGAAGCTTGGCGGCCTCGGCGCTGTCGGCGGCATCCAGCTGGCTGATGCTCAGCTTGACAAGATAATCCCCGAGGATATCCTCGTAGTGGTCGCTCTTATCCTCGTCCTCACGCACCGAGCGCGCAAGCTCGGGGGTATAGTCGGTCATAGCAAGCAGGGCGTTCTTCAGCGAGCGGGTGGATACCTCGGCCATCGTGACGGTCAGGTTATGTGCGGCCGCAAGGGCAAGCGCGGGGGTGATGAGAAGGCGCTCGTCCAGCTCCACCTCGGCCTCGGGCGTTTTCGAATCGGGCACGATGCGGCAGGCAAGCTTTTCAAGAAGGCCGGCCATCGGGAAGAGGAGAAGCACGTTGAGAATGCTGCAGACCGAGTGTGCCACCGGGATGCCGAGCGCACCCACGGGGGTCGAAAGCAGACCCTCGGGCAGGAAGAGGCTGACGATGCAGAAGGCCGTGAGCCAGACGACCGTACCGATAATATTGAAGGAAAGGTGCACAACAGCGGCGCGTTTGGCGTTCTTGGTGGCACCGATGCCGGCGAGCATTGCGGTGATACAGGTACCGATATGCTGACCCATAATGATCGGAATGGCAGAGCCGTAGGTGACGGCCCCCGTACCGATCGCCAACGCCTGAAGGATACCCACCGAGGCGGAGGAGGACTGGATGACGGCGGTAAGAACGGCACCCACGAGCATACCGAGGAAGGGATTTTCAAAGAGCAGGAAGAGCTCGGCAAAGGCGGGCACGTTGGCAAGCCCCTTGACGGCAGCCGACATGGTGTCCATACCGAACATCAGGGTGGCAAAGCCGAGCAGGATGGCACCGGTATCTTTTTTCTTGTCACCCTTTAAGAACATATAAAGGACGATACCGATAATGGCAAGCACGGGGGTGAAGGAGGAGGGCTTGAGAAGCTTGACGAACATATTGTCGCTGCTGATGCCCCCAAGGCTTAAGACCCAGGCGGTGACGGTGGTACCGACATTGGCACCCATGATTACTCCGATCGACTGGCGGAGCGACATCAGCCCCGAGTTGACAAAGCCGACCACCATGACCGTGGTGGCGGAGGAGGACTGGATGACGGCGGTTACACCAAGGCCGGTGAGAAAGCCTGCAAAGGGGTTGTTGGTGAGCTTACCGAGCAAGTCGCGCATCTTGTTGCCCGCGCGGCGCTTCAGGGCATCGCCCATTAAGTCCATGCCAAAGAGGAAGAGGCAAAGACCGCCTATCATGGTCAGTACGTCAAAAAGATCCATAAAAAACTCCTTTTTTGTTGTCTATCCGAGGGGAGGACTCCGTTTTTCGGAGAAGCCCCACTATCACCCATTATAGAGAATATCACAAAATACGCGAAAAAGCAAGAGAAAATTTCGGTGAGTGAGGGCTTCTTGCGAGAGAGGCCTTGCAAAACGGCGGGCGGTTATGATAAAATGAAGCGGTAAAAAAGAGAAGGAAGAAGAACATGAAGCTCGACTACCGCCATACGACCGCCGCCCTTTGCGGCGGGCTGATCACGGGGGCCATTACCAACAATCTGCCGCCTCTTTTTTTTCTTATCTTCAGAGAGAGGCTCGGGGTATCGCTTGCGGGGATCGCCCTGCTCGTCACCCTCAATTTCCTGACCCAGCTCGTGATGGATCTGCTTGCCGCCCTTTTTGGCGATAGGATCGGCCGCCGGGTGCTGCTTGTGGCCTCGGCCATCCTTTCCTCGCTCGGTACGCTCTTTCTCGGCGTATTGCCCTTTCTTTTCGAGAACGCCTTTTACGGCCTTCTCATTGCCACCGTGCTCGGCGCGTGCGGCAGTGGGCTTGCCGAGGCGACAAGCAGCCCGACTATGGAGGATTGCCCCCTTCGCGGCAAGACCGCTATGATGTCCTTTCTCCACTCCTTTTACTGCTGGGGGATCGTCCTTGTGGTCCTTTTGACCACCGCCTTTCTTGCCGTATTCGGTAAAGAATACTGGTGGCTTGCCGCCATCCTTTTCTCGCTTTTTCCTGCCGCCAATGCTCTCTTTCTTGCCGCCGTTCCGATCCCCGAGCCAAAGGACAGAAAAGAGGAAAGCACCGCTCCCGCCTCCTCTGCCTCTCCCGCCTCGCCCTCCCTTCTTTGCCCCGCCTTCCTTATCTGTCTTGTGATGATGGTGGCGGCGGGCGCCTCCGAGCTTTCGATCAACCAATGGATCTCGGCCTTTGTCGAGGAGGGGCTCTCAATGGATAAGGCACTCGGCGATCTTCTCGGCACCTGCCTTTTTGCTCTTTTGATGGGGAGCTCCCGGCTGTTGTTTGCGCTTTTCAGCACACGCCTTGCACCCGTGCGCCTCCTTCTTCTCCTTGCGTCTGTGGCGGCGGTGGCCTACCCCCTGGCCGCACTTTCGGGGACGCCCGCCGTATCGCTTATCTTCTGCGCTCTGCTCGGGCTTTCGGTGGGGGCGCTCTGGCCGGGGACCCTCTCACTCACGGCCGCGCGCTTTCCCCGCGGCGGCACGCGGATGTTCTCGCTCTGCGCCCTCTTTGGCGACCTTGGCTGCTCGGCCGGCCCTGCGCTTGTCGGGCTGGTTGCCGACAGCAAGGGTGGGAGCATCGGGGCAGGGCTTGCCACGGCTGCCGTCTTTCCCCTTTTGCTCGTTTTCCTTCTGCTCCTTTTTTCGGTAGGGAAAAGGAAGCCGCAATAAGAAAGGGTGCCGCACGGTGTGCGGCGCCCTTTTCCTTTAAGGTGCAATCACCGTCCTCTCGCATACACTGCTATGGGGGACAACACCCCCCCGTATCTTGTATCTTTAAAGGAGAACCGACCAAAATGCCTACCTTTCAGAACCAGGCAGCGCTTTCCTATCGGGGCGCTGTGGTTTTCTCGAATATCGTGACGGGAGAGCTTACCACCCAGCTTACCGTCACCAAGACGGCTGTTGAGGCCACGTACGGTGCGGGTGATACCGTCACCTATATCGTCAGCCTTGTCAATGCCGGCGCGGCGCCCATTACCGGTCTTACCGTTACGGATGATCTCGGCGCCTATCCCTTCGGGACCGGAACCCGTGTTCCTCTTGACTACGTGGAGGGCTCGGTCAAGTATTATGTAAACGGGACTTTACAAGCGCCCCCTGCCGTCACCGAGGATCCGCTGACCTTCTCGGGGATCACGGTGCCTGCGGACGGCAACGTGATCCTCGCGTATGCTGCCGATACCAATGCATTTGCCCCGCTCGGCGATAGGGGCAGCATCACCAACGCGGTCACCGTGACCGGCCCCGGCATTGCGCCCATCACTGCCGAGGAGACCGTAACGGCCGAGGACAGCCCGCTTCTCACGATCACCAAGTCGATGAGCCCGAGCACCGTTTCGGTGGGAGATCTGCTCACCTACACGCTCACGGTCGAGAATTACGGCTATCTTCCGATCGTTGCCACCGATGATGCGGTGGTGAGCGACACCTTTGATCCCCGTCTTGCGGGCCTTGCCGTTACGCTGAATGGCACGCCTCTTGCCGAGGGGACGGGTTACACCTATGACGAGGCCACGGGCGCCTTTGCTACCCTGCCGGGCATCGTCACCGTGCCCGCCGCCACCGCCGTGCAGGATCCCGTTACGGGTGCCTATTCGCTGACGCCCGGTGTGGCCACGCTCATCGTTTCGGGTACCGTTCTCGGAGAATAAGACCTCTTGCCTATAAAAAAACGCCTGCAATCGGCAGGCGCTTTTTTATAGGCCGGGCTTGCCCGGCACAAGGCGGCAGAGAAAGGCGCATCTCCCGTCCTCCTTGCGGATGGAAAAGAGGAGCTCCTCCTCTCTTTTGCAAAGAACGGTCAGCACCTCGCCCTCATAGCAGGGGGTAAGATACTGCACCTCTGCCTCGCGCACGGCAAGCGCGCGGTGCTCGGCGGTCGAGAGGGAGGCCGAGATCATCCGGAGATAGGCGGCATTATTGACGTGCCCGCCAAAATCGATCTCGGAGGAGGACACGGTCAGCTTACAGACGGCATCCCCATCCGTAAGCGTATCCGAAAGACGGCTGTACGGTGTGGGGATGACCTCGGCACCGATATGGCTGAGGGTGGGCGGATAGACCGATTCGGTACGCACGGGCCGCCCCCGGTCAAGATCCAAAACCGCCCATTCCTGTCGCCCCTCAAGGAGAAGGGTGTTTCCTCTGTGCATGGTATAAAATCGATTGCAAAGGAAGTGGCGCGGGGCGGTGGGCCAGGTGGTCATGGTCACCTCCTCCATCATGGCGGGCCGCTCATAAAAGCGGATTCGCGCACGCGTCATCAGCCAGAAAAGGCGCCGCCTTTCCATTTCGCGGCAGCCCGTGCCGATCAGCTCGGAGTGAAGGGCGGCCGTATCGACAAGAAGCGAAAAGGCACCGCTTGTCGAGAGCACCTTTTCGGCACCGCAGACATTTGGCGGAAGCCGCATTGCTTGTGTAAAAACGGACGGAAGATAGCGTGTTTGTTGCTTGATCATGGCGATCTCCTTTTCGGGGCGAGTCTTTTCTATATAGGATTGTACCGCCGCACCCCGTCATATGCAAGCTACTGTAAAAAGAATGAGGGGAACGAAAAGAGGGGTCTGCCGTAGAGAAAGGAAAGGGAACTCTACGCACCGTAGAGTTCCCCGGTTTTTAAGCAAATTTTCGTCTTTTCAGTCAAGCTCGCAGAGGCCGTTATAAAGATCGGCGTAGCGGCCGCCGAGAGCAAGCAGCTCGCCGTGCGCGCCCGCCTCTACGATCCTGCCGCCCTCAAGGACGTAGATGCAGTCGGCATTGCGGACGGTGGAAAGACGGTGCGCGATCACGAAGGTGGTGCGGTTCTGCATAAGCGCATCCATCCCGCGCTCAATATGGCGCTCGGTACGGGTGTCGACCGAGCTTGTGGCCTCATCCAGTACCAGAATGGGCGCCCTTGAGAGGGCGGCGCGTGCAATGTTCAGAAGCTGGCGCTGCCCCTGCGAGAGGTTGGCGCCGTCCCCCTCAAGCGGGGTATCATACCCCTTTGAAAGGCGGCCGATAAAGCTGTGGGCAGAGGCGGTTTTGGCGGCGGCCTCCACCTCCTCATCGCTGGCATCCGGGCGGCCGTAGCGGATGTTCTCCCGCACCGTGCCCGAAAAGAGGTGGGTATCCTGGAGCACCATGGCGATATTCCTTCGCAGGTCCTCCCGCTTATAGTCCCGGATATCCACGCCGTCAAGCAGGATCTTCCCCTCCCCCACGTCATAAAAGCGGTTGAGAAGATTGGTGATCGTGGTCTTGCCGGCACCCGTTGAGCCGACAAAGGCGATCTTTTGCCCGGGCTCTGCCATAAGCGAGAGGTGGCTGAGCACCGTTTTTTCGGGGGTATAGCCGAAGGAAACGTCCGAAAGCTCCACCCTGCCCGAAAGCGAGGTGATCGCAAGCGCCCCCTCGCGGTCGTCCTCCTCGGCAGGCTCGTCAAGCACGCTGAACACGCGCTCTGCGCCTGCAAGCGCCGAGAGGACGGAGGTGACCTGCATGGAGATCTCGTTGATGGGGCGGGCAAAGCTGCCCGAATAGCTGATAAAGGCGTAAAGCCCGCCGTAGGTAAGGGCAAGTAGCCCGCCTGCGGGGATGCTGCCGCCGTAGGTAAGGGCGCAGAGAATACCGCCAAGCCCTGCCGTCAGCGCATAGCTGATCTTCGAGAGGTTGCCCATCACAGGCCCCATGATCCCGCCGAAGAACTGGGCGCTCATCTGCTTTTTCCGCAGATCCTCGTTCAGGGTGGCAAATTCAAGGCAGCACTCGGCCTCGTGGTTAAAGACCTTGACCACCTTCTGTCCCGATACCGATTCCTCAATATAGCCGTTCACTGCGCCAAGGGCGGCCTGCTGGCCGCGGTAGAAGCGGCCGCTCCGTTTGCCGATGGCCATGCCGCCAAAGGTGAAGATCGGAACGAAGATCACCGTGATGACGGTGAGAATGAGGTTGGTCGAGAGCATAAAGGCAAGCGTGCCGATGAGGGTGGCAAGGCCGGACACCACGCTGATGATCGAGGAATCCAGCATCACGCCCACCTGATCCACATCGTTTGTGAAGCGGCTCATTGTGGTGCCGGTCGGATGGCTGTCGTGGTAGGAAAGCGGCAGCTCCTGCAAGCGGTCAAAGAGGTCGCGCCGCAGGCGGAAGAGGGCGTTTTGCGAGATCTTCAGCATGATGCGGGACTGAAGGAGGGTGCAGCCGGATGCCAGAAGATAGACGATGCCGAGCAAGAAAAGCCCCGCCGAGAGATACGCAAGGGTGGTGGGCTCCTCGCTTCCTGTCACAAGACGGGCAAGGGCGAGGATGGCAAGGTTGCCGAGATTGCCGCTTTCGATGCGGCTGCCCGCGATCCGGTCGAGGATCGGGGCGAGAAGATAGGTGGCCGAAAGGCTGGATACGGTGGAGAGAAGAAGGCAAAGAAAGACAGGGATAAAGAGAAAGCGGTATTCCCTTACATAGCCGAAAAGGCGCAGAATGGTTTTCCCTGTTGCCTTGGGCTTTCCGCCGGGGCCCCTGCCGCGCGCGCCGGGGCCGCCTCCGCGCGGGCCCATCGGTGGGCCGCCTCGGCCGGCGCTTGCGATGCCCTTGTAGCGCTCCTGCAGCTCAGCGAGTGTGCGTGCCATCCTCGGTATCCTCCTTTCCCTCGTGCTGGGATTCGTAGATCTCGCGGTATTCTTCACATGAGGACATGAGTGTATCGTGCGTGCCGATGGCCGCCACCCTGCCCTCCGAGAGCACCACGATGCGGTCGGCATCCCTCACCGAGGAGATGCGCTGGGCAATGATGATCTTGGTGGCGCCCGCAAGCTCCTTTCGGAAGGCACGGCGGATGCGCGCCTCGGTGGCGGTATCGACAGCGCTTGTCGAATCGTCAAGAATCAGGATCTTCGGCTTCTTCAAGAGCGCACGGGCAATGCAAAGCCTCTGCTTCTGCCCGCCCGACACGTTCTGTCCGCCCTGCACGATGCCGGTTTCGTATCCCCTTGGGAAGGCCGAGATAAAGCCTGCTGCCTCGGCTGCGGCCGCGGCGGCCGCCAGCTCCTCATCCGTGGCGTCCTCACGCCCCCAGCGGAGGTTATCGCTGACCGTGCCCGAGAAGAGAAGGTTCTTCTGCAGCACCATGCTCACCCCCTCACGCAGGTTGTAAAGGCTGTAATCGCGCACGTCAATGCCGTCCACCGTGATGCTCCCCTCGTCCGCATCGTAAAGACGGGGGATGAGGGATACGAGTGTCGTTTTCCCCGAACCGGTCGAGCCGATGATGCCCACCGTTTCGCCCGCGCCGATCGATAGATTCACGTCCGAGAGCACCCTGTCGGGGCTGTTTTTATAATAGCGGAAGGAAACGCCCTTGAACTCGATCTCGCCGCGTTCAATGCGCGCATCCCTCCATCTTGCGCCCTCATCCGTCACCGTGATCTCGGCATCCAGCACCTCTCTTATACGGCGGGAGCTGGCCAAGGCGCGGGAGCTGTTCATAAAGAGCATGGTCAGCATAAGAAGCGACATTAAGATCTGGTTGATATAGGTGATAAAGGTGGTGAGCGTTTCGGCGGTGAGCCCTGTGCCCGCCAGCACCTGCTGCCCACCGATCGAGAGCACGGCAAGGATGGTGCCGTACATGATCATCATCGAAAGCGGGTGCGAGAGAAGAATGATGTTCATCGCGCTCAGGTGGTGCTTTTTAAGGCTATGGTTGGCGGCCGCAAACTTTTCCTTTTCCTCCTCCTCACGCACAAAGGACTTGACCACTCGTACGCCCGTAAGGTTTTCCTGCACGGTGGAGTTTAAGCGGTCAAGCTGCCCCTGCATCCGTGCAAAGCGGGGAAAGCCCACCCGGATGACGAGGAACTGCAAAAGAACGAGAAGCGGCACCGAAACAAGGAGCACGGCCGCAAGATCGGGGCGCAGCGCCACCGCCATGACCAAGGCACCCACCAGCATGATGGGCGAGCGCATGCACATACGGAGCAGAATGTTGACAAAGGTCTGCATCTGCTGTACATCGTTGGTTAAGCGGGTGACGAGTGAGCCGGTCTTAAAGCGGTCGATCTCGGCAAACGAGAAATCCTGCACGCGGCGATAGACATCAAGCCGCAGGTCGGCCGAAAAGCCCACAGAGGCGCGCGCACCGAAATAGGCGCCCCCCACCCCTCCGAGCAGCATAAGGGCGGCAACCAGCACCATAAGGCCGGCTACCCCGACAATCGAGAGGATATCTCCGCTTTCGGTGGTGCCGGGGTTTTCGGCAAGCCGCTTGATGGTGGCGTAAATGTTCTGTAAAAGGAGGGGCATCATGACCTCTCCGATCGACTCAACGATCATCGAGATCGGCCCGAGAATAAAATAAAGGCGGTAGGGCGCCACGTACTTCATCCAGCGCTTCATGCGTTCTCCTCCCTCGCGGCAAGGGCCGCCTGCATCCGCAAAAGTGTATCCCGGAAGGCCGAAAGATCCTCCTCCGAGAAGGAGGCAAACATGGCAAGGTCCACGGCGGTAAAGGCATCATAGCTGTTGCGCAAAAGCGCCTCTGCCTCTTTTGTAATGCGGACCGTCTTGCAGCGCCCGTCCTGCCCCTCGGAGGAACGGCGGATCAGCCCGCGCGCCTCTAATTTCCGCAGGGTAACGGCCACGGCCGCCGGGCTGATATCAAATTCGGCCGCCAGCCGCCTTTGCTCTACCTCGCCCCCAAGGCGGTGCAGATGCACCAGCATCCGGTGCTGGGAATGGTGGATCCCAAGATCCGAGAGCGCGCGCTCAATGGCCGCACGGTGCAGCCGCATGGTATGGAAAAGGGTGTGCACCGTTTGTCGCACCGCGCCGTCACGCGCATCACCGCTCGGCAGGCGGAACGGCTCTTTTTCGTTTTGCATCCCTTATGCTCCCTTCGTAAAATCGTTAATTGGTTAATGATTAACACGTTAACAATTTTACACCCGCATTTTCGGTTTGTCAACAGGAAAAAAGAAAAAATAGGGGCGAAAACCCCTATTTTTTCTGTTCACTGTCGCGCTTTTCGGCATGATTGAGCAGAAGAACGCCCGCTATAAGTAAAAGGATCGATACGCCGACCTGATCCACCCAGAAGGCGAAATAACGGGAGAGCCAGGCCGTGCCAAAGCGCGCCCCCTCGGGTGCGGCACTGGCAAGAGCCAGAAAGGCAAGCGAGAGGAAGATGGGCAAAAGGCCGATGGCAAGCAGGCGGACCGCGCGCGGCGTCATGCCGGCAAAAAAGCGCGAAAGGGATGAAAGCATCCTCATGAGCCTCTCCTTTCACGGTGCTGTGCAAGACCATTTTAGCAAAGAGGGGGAGCATCCGCAAGCGCCAAATGCAGGGCGCGCGCCCATTTTTTAGGAAAGCCCGCCACCCTTTTTCCGTCTTTTTTCTTGCGTGGCAAGCATTTCCGCAAGAGAAGCGAATAATGGGACTATGCATCGGCAAAAAAGAGAAAAATGTAAATAAAACATTCCAAAAAAGAGGCTCGTTGCTCCTTTTTTGCACGCTGCTTTTCCGTATGCTTTTTCGAAGCCTCTCCTTGCCCGATTGGAAAAAACAGAGAAAAAGGAGCCGCGGTTCATAAAGCGTTCACATTCTTGTGTTATACTAATGCGGTATAATATATCTATGCGTGTGCGCGGTGCGCACTGTTAACAGGAAAGGAGAGGCGGCTTGCCGCTTTGACCATGAAGAAGAACGAAAAAGAGAGAAGGACCGAAAAGGAAGCGGCAGCGGCGCTTGCCCCCCCCGTTATCCGTCTTGCAAATCTTTCAAAGCGATACGGCACGCTCACCGCGCTTGACGATGTGAGCCTTGAGATCGGCCGCGGTCAGATCGTGGGCCTGCTCGGGCCGAACGGCGCGGGCAAGAGCACCATGATGAATATTCTGACGGGGTATCTTTCCGCCTCCTCGGGAAAGGTCGAGATCGATGGGATCGATATTCTTGACGATCCGCAGGGCGCCAAAAGAAGGATCGGGTATCTGCCCGAGCAGCCGCCCGTTTATCCCGATATGACGGTGGACGAGTATCTCTCCTTTGTCTATGGGCTGAAGGGCTGCACCCTGCCGAAGGACAAGCACCTTGAGGATATCGTGCGCTCGGTGCGCTTGCTTGATGTGCGCCATCGCCTCATCCGCAATCTCTCCAAGGGCTATCGCCAGCGCGTGGGCATTGCCCAAGCTCTGATCGGGGATCCGCCGCTTCTGATCTTTGATGAGCCGACAGTCGGGCTTGACCCCAAGCAGATCATTGAGGTGCGTAACCTTCTGCGCACCCTCGGCCGCCGCCATACCGTGATCCTCTCCACCCACATCCTTTCGGAGGTGCAGGCGGTCTGCGAGCGCATCGTGGTCATTGACCGCGGGCGGATCGTGGCAGACGAGGCAACCGAGGATCTTTCCCGCGCGGTGGAGGAGTCGCCGCGCTATCGCTACCGCATCCTCGGCCCCGGGCGTGAGGTGGTGAAGGCCCTGCAGAGCCGCCCGGGCGTTTCGCGTGTCGAGCTTTTGCCCGAAAGAGAGGGCGAGGCGGTTTCCGTGCTTGTGGACTGCGAGCGCGGGGTGGACGTGCGCCGTACCGTCTTTCAGCTGTGCGCTGCCTCCTCTTGGCCGATTCTCGGTCTTACGGCGGTGGGCGCCGATATTGAGGATATCTTCCTCCGCCTTGTCGATCGCGGGGCGAATGAGGGAAGATAAGGAGGATTTCTATGCTTTCAATTTACAAGCGTGAGCTTTCGGCCTATTTCAGTACGCCGATCGGCTATATATTCTGCGCCGTATTCCTGATGCTCTCGGGCGCTGTCTTTTCTTATACCACCCTCTTTTCCATGAAGGCGGACGTGACGAGCTACTTCACCTATATGCTGATGCTGCTTGTCGTGCTTGTGCCGCTTCTTACCATGAAGCTCTTCAGCGAGGAGCGCAAGCAGAGGACAGAGCAGCTGCTCCTGACCGCGCCGGTATCGCTTTACGGCATGGTGGTCGGTAAATTCCTTGCCGCCTACACCCTCTTTGGCGCCTGCACCCTCCTTTCCTTTTCGAGCTTCTTTATCCTTTATCTGTACGCCGAGGTCAAAACGGCCGTTCTCTTTGGCAACCTTGTGGCCCTTCTCCTTCTCGGCATGGCCTTTATCGCCATCGGGCTTTTTGTGTCCGCCCTGACCGAGAACCAGCTGGCCGCCGCCATCGGTACGGTGGCGATCCTCCTCTTTCTGATGGTCATAAGCCTTCTCAACTCGATCATTCCCGTCTATTGGATCCGCTTTGTGCTTTCGAGCATTTCGGTCTATGCGCGCTTCCAGAATTTTACGCAGGGCGTCTTTGACCTTGCCGCGCTTTTCTACTATCTCACGATCACGGCCGTCTTCCTTTTCTTGACCGTGCGCGTCTTTGATAAGCGCCGTTGGGGGTAATATGGAGAGGGAAGCACCCATTCGTGAACACCGCCGGCTCTTTAGCGCCGCGTTTCTTTCTGCGGTTTTGGCGGTCCTTATCCTTCTGAACGTGATCCTCGGCGCGCTTGCCGCCCGCTTTGGCTGGTATTTCTATGCGGCCGAGCGGTATGAGCATACGGTGGGGGATTCCTCGTATGCGTTCTTTGAGGATCTTTCGGGCGACAAGAGCGTACGCGTGCTCTTCTGCATGGCGGAGGATGAGCTTCTTGACGATCCGATCTACGCGCTCGTTCTCACAACGCTCAACCAGCTTGCCGAGCGCCACGATTTCATCAAGATCGAATTTAAGAATATCTACCTGAACCCCGGGGAGGTCAAGCCCTTCCGCAGCCGCACGGTGGGGGACAGTGAGATCAAGTATAACATCAATGAGCAGAGCGTGATCTTTGTATCGGGCGAGGATGAAAAAAACTTCCGCGTTGAATCGCTCGAATCCTTCTTTGTTTTGGATTCGGAGAAGGTCATCACCGCTTATAACGGTGAGGAAATGGCGCTCTCCTGCCTTGCCTGGATCCTGCGCGGCACCGAGCATCCCATCGCCGCCTTTACCACCGGGCACAACGAAAACTTCGGTGAGCTGCACGCCTTTTATACCACCCTTCTCGCAGCGGGCTACGATGTGACCGCCATTGACCTTACACAGCCGATCCCCGAGGGGACCGAGCTTATTGCTATTGTCAACCCGCGCTGGGATTTTGAGCGTGCGGCGGCCGGCAGCGGTGTAACGGCAGAGCTTGACCGTCTTGACGCCTTCTTAAAGGAGGGGGGCGACCTCTTTGTGTCGCTTGACCCGTACGTGAAGAGCGACCTTGGGGGGCTGCGCGCCTTTCTTGCGGCGCGCGGTCTTGTGGCCACCCAGGAGGTCATCCGCGACCTTGAGAATTCCATCACCTACGATGGCTTTACCCTCGTGACCGAGATAGAGAACGGCACGCTTGCAGGGCGGCTCGCCCGGCGCATCGGCGCTTACTCCCAGTCCCGTGCGATCGTGAAGGAGGCAGCCTCGCTCGTATGCAAGGAGGCAGAGGGCTGGGTGGCAGAGCCCATCCTTTCCTCCTCCGCAACCTCCGAAACCTACAAAAACGGAGAAAAGACCGGGGAGGCCGGCCGATATGCCGTTTTTGCTGCCTCACACAGCACCGAGGAGGATGCTACGGTGATGCTTACCTCAAGCGTCTTTCTTCTGGCCAATGACGTGATGAACTCGGGCACCTATATCAACCGTGACGTGGTGCTTGCCACCCTTGAGGACGCGTCCGGCATGACGGTGCCTGTCGGCTGTAAGCTGATGCCGATCGAAAACAATAGGATCGAGGATCTTACGATGGGCACCGCCCGTCTTTACGCCGTCCTTCTTTCTGTCGTGCTCCCGCTTGTCATCGGCACGGCCGGTGTGGTGGTTGTCCTGCGGAGAAAAAGAAAATAAGGAGAAGCCCTATGAAACAGCTCTTTACGCGCAAGGCGTTTTTCGGCCGACAGACGGCGATGACCGTTCTTTCGGTCCTTGTCGTTGTGGCGATGCTTCTCCTTGGCGTGGGGCTCAACGGTCTTAAGGTGGGGGCGAACCTGTATGTGGACGCGACCCCGGAGGGGCTTTACACCCTGACCGATGAGTTTCTTGAGGAGGTAGAGAAGGTAAAGGATGATATCACCATCACCTTCTGTGCCCCTCCCGATGTCCTGCTGAATAACCGTACCACGCGCTACATTTATATTATGGCGCGCGAGATCGAAAAGAAGAAGGAGAACGTGACGGTCAGGTGGGTGAACGTTGCCGAGGATCCGACCGCGGTGCAGGCCTACCGTACCACCTCCTCCACCGTCATCCGCTGGGATCATGTGATCGTCAGCTGCGGTGAGCGCTATCGGATGCTGACGGGGGAGGCCTTCTGGAGCACCGATGTCACAACGAACGACTATTTTGCCTTTAACGGCGAATATAAAATGGCCACCGCGATGCTCTCGATCACGGCGGTGGATACGCCGACCGCGTATTTTACTGTCGGCCGCGGCGAGAGGGTGTATGACCCCAAGCGCCCCGATGACCCCGAGAACGATCGCTACCGCGCCTTCTATCAGCTCCTCATTGACGAGGGGCTCTCGGTCGGCACGATCGATCTTTATAAGGACGAGATCCCCGAGGACTGCGTGCTGCTTATCATGAACGCGCCGCAAAGTGACTACGATGTACCGGCCGACAGCCGCTTTGAGGTGCTTCCCAAAACGGCGATCGAGAAGCTTGACCGCTATCTTGACAACCACGGCTCCTTTATGCTCTTTAAGGATCCCTCGGTATCAATGCCGACAATTGAGGAGCTTCTCCTCGAGTGGGGGATCGTCTATCAAAACGATGTTACAGTCAAGGAGCCGACAGCCGCCGAGGGTGCCGAGGCCGAGGATATGCGCTCGGTCCTCACGGCCGTGTATCCCGACAAGGAAAAGGACGCGCTCGGCTACTCGCTCTTCGGTGACGTGGCGGGGCTTGCCACCGCCCCTCGCATGGTGGTTCCGAAAAGCGGATATCTGACCTCGAACTGGAGCGATGGCTCCCGCTATATCTCAAGCGATGTGTCGGCCCTTACCTCGTCCGTCCTTTATTCCTCGGAGAAGGCCCGTGCCCATGATGCGGGCGGCGCGATCCTTGATGCGGGCGGCAGCTACCCGCTTGCCAAGATCACAGCACGCATCTATGCCGATGAGGTGAAGGACTACTATTCCTACGTTTTCTGCGCCGCCTCGACCGCGATGGCCGAGAGCGAGTATCTTGATAATCCCGCCTATGCCAACTACGATGTTCTGTTCTCCACGGTCCGCACCATCTCGAGAACCGATGCGTATGCAAGCGACAACCTCGGCGGCCTTAACATGAACTCGGAAAAATACGGCGGCAAGCACCTTGTGACGGGTGAGATGTACACGGCCGACAAGCCGGTTTACAAGGACGGAAAGGTCGTGCGGACCTATTACGCCATGACCCCTGCGACCGTGATCGTCTATACGGTGATCATCCTGCTTGTTCCCGCCGCCATACTGGTATTCGGTGTTGTGCGCTGTGTGCGCCGGCGCTATCGCTGAGGAGGTGGCTATGAGAATGAAAAAGCATCAGCTCCTGCCCCTTATCTTCGGCGGTGTTGCCGTTCTTCTGATCGTTTTGTACTTTGCCGTTGTCCGCCCGCTTGTTGCAAACGGCGGGGATACCGTGACCACCACGGCGGTGACGGACGAGGGAGAGGGCACCCTCTACAACAAGGGCACGCTCTATCCCGCCATCCGCCGCGAGGAGATGGTGTCCATCACCGTGCACAATAAGGCCGGCACCTTCCGCTTCCACCGTCTTGCGGAGGAGGGAAAGGAGCCTACAAAGAAGGACGATTTTGTGATCGCAAAGCTTGAGGGGGATACCTTTACAAGCTATGCCGATATCACCTATAAGCAGGAAAGGCTTTCCGAGCTTGTGGTGGCCACCGGCTCCTTCTATTACCACAAAAATATCGCCAAGGACGCAGAGGCAAGCGGCACGCAGCTTGACCTTTCGCAGTACGGGCTCGCGCCCGAGCAGGATCCTGCCTGGTTCGAGATCGAAACCTTTGCGGGGGACACCGTGCGCGTGTATGTCGGCGATGCCGCCGTGACCGATAACGGCTACTACGTGATGGTGGATGGGAGAGAGGATGTCTACGTCAGCCATACGACCCTTGTCGGAACCACCGCGCTTTGTGAGCTTCCCACCTTTGTTGACCCCACCCTCACCTATTCCTTTGTGCAGACCGCCTACTATTTCAGCAAGGATTTCTCCTTTTGGCGGCCGGCGCCCGAGGGCTACCGCCTGACACTTGATGACAGCGTCCGCTTCCGCTATACGTCAAGGATCATAGCCGGCGCCAAGGAGGGGGACGTGATCGAAACCGGCCCTGAAAACGCTACCCAGGACCTGCGTACGGCACAGGCCGTGATGCAGGAGGCCTTTCTCGGCAAGGGTGTTGGGGACGGCGGCTTCACCTTTACCATCGAGCATGAGGACAGCGATAAGGTAGCCGAGGGGCTTCGCGGCCGCACGGTTGAATACCGCATTGAGGAGATCACGGGGATCGATACCCTTTATATCGTCTTAAATTACCTCAATTCCTCAAAGAGGAGCGATTTCCATACCGGGGTGGCCTACAAGATCACCGCCCCTGCCAAAATGACCGGCTATCTCCCCAGCTCCAACCGCTATATGGGCGTGCTTGAAACGATCGGAGAGCTTGTCGGCAGTGAAACGGTGGATGTCGGTATGACGCCCGAGATGCTTGAAAAGTACGGTCTTGATGCCTACTGCATCTATTACGAGGCCCCCATGACCATCGGCTACGATAAGGTCAATACCGATGACATCGTGGTCGGCAAATACCTGCCTGTGTACCTCTATATCAGCGAAAAGCAGGAGGACGGCAGTTACCTTGTCGGCAGTCTGCAGACAAACGTGGTGGCAAGGGTGGACGGCAGTACCCTCTCCTTCCTTGAGGAGAAGGATACCTTCTGGCTTGAGGATACGATGTTCAGCGTCAACATCGGCAACGCAACAAAGCTTGAATTTGACTTTGACTATCGGGATGCAGACATCACCTACACCTTCCTTCACGAAAGGGAGGAGGACGATAGGGGGCGCTTCATCACCACCGGCGTTTCTTACCTTGAAGGCGGCCGCAGGGTGAATCTTGAGGATTACAGAAGCCTCTATATGCACCTTGTCAGCATCTATTATTCGGGTGAATATGACGGCGCATTGCCAAAGGATGAGCTCCTTGCAAGGGATGAATCGGTCCTTACGATGCGCATCACGCTCGGTGACGGTGCTGAATATGTCTATCGCTTCTACCCATACAGCGCACGCCATGTGCTTGTGTCGGTAGAGGGAGAGGAGGGGGTTGAGGGTGCATACTTCTATGCGCTTTCCTCGGAGGTCGAGAAGATCTACCGCGATATCCTCCTTGTGCTTGACGGTGTGAAGCCGGATCCCGACAAGCAGTATTAAACCGTTTGCAAAAAAATTATATAGAAGGAACAGAACCAATGAAAAACGTAAGAGAAAGAAACAACAAGAAGACGGGATTCTTCGGTCTCTCGAAGGGTGCGCGCATTGCCGTGATCGCCACGGCCGCCCTCCTGCTTGCCGCCATTATCTTCGGCATCGTCTGGACGAACATCGACCATAGCTACCGCTATGACCGTGTGGATCTTTCCCAGTTCTTCAAGGACGGCAGGATCAGCATCGATTTCGATGGGCTCGGCAAATTCCCCCTCAACCTTGCCACCGCCGTAAGCCAGGCAAACGTCTATGAAGAGATAGACAAGAATATGCAGGCAAGCGATGAGGTCAAGAATACGGCCAAGAAGGGGGCAGAGGCCCTCATCAACAAGGACCGCTCCTACAACGACACCGTCTATATGTACTACGAGATCTTCCGCGGTGTGGATAAGGACGGCAAGGTGGAAAACGGCGATCTCCTTATGTCGAACACCGATTACTTCAAGGCCGGAAGCACCACCCTTGCGGCGGCTGCGGGCGGCGCCTCCATCGTGCGGCTTGGCAAGAATGGCCTTAACGAGGTTCTTGAAGCCTGGATGCTTGAGTATTACGATACCGCCACCTCGGTCACCCGCGTGATCGATGAGGGCAAGAAGCCCTCCGACTATCCCGGCTACACCCTTGTCCTTGAGGTGAAGGGTGAATACGAGAAGGAGGGCACAAAGAAGACCTACATCTCGCTCCCGAACTTCTATTATCAGCCCACGACCCAGCCCGCCGACCAGACCAAGTCCTACTACAAGGGCAACGACAAGGTTCTGACGGCCGATAAGACCAAGACGCCCTATGATGCCTCGGTCACGACACCCGATCCCGATGTGATCACCGCTGTGAATGATGCGGCCGCCGAGCTTGCGGCGAGCGGTGCGATCGGCGGCGAGCCGAAGACGGTCACGCTGGATGCCACCATTGACGGCGGCACCACCGCCTACCCCACCACCTTTACCGTTGCTCTTAAGGCCATGTTCTTGGCCGAGCAGAAGATCGCCACCATCGATCTTGATAACGATGAGGTCGTCAAGGGCATGACCTTTACCTATAAGGACGGCAGCAGCGAAAAGAAGATCACAGACGGTAAGTTTGTGGTCCGCCTGACGGTTGAGTCTGTTCTTTCGCTCTCCGAGGAGGTCGTCAACATCCTTGCCAGAGATACCGTGGAGGACGGAAATATTGTCTATAAGAGCGGCTTCACCGCCCCCACTCCTGCCGCGGGTGATGACCAGCTCAAGAGAGATAACGCCTTTGCGCTTGCGTATATGAAGTATATCCAGGCTGAAAAGATCAGGACCTCGAGCGAGGATATCATGAAGACCGAAGCGACCTATCTCGCCACCGTCAAGACCGCCCTTTGGAAGAAGATCGTGGATGAATACAGCAAAGAGGACATCATCACGAGCCTGCCCGAGAGCGAGATGACGGGGAACTATGAGGCCACCATGGCTGCCCACACGGCAAACTACCAGCAGTACTACAAGAGCCAGTACAAATCCCTTGAGGAGTATATCCTGAAGATGGTGTATGAGGACGAGGAGTCGGTCAAGCTCCCCGCCGAATCCCAGGCCGCCAAGGTGAAGGAATATATCGAGAAGGATCTGCGCGAGGCGATCTGCGAGAAGATCATTCTCTTTGCGATTGCCGACCACTACGATATTTCGGCCTCGCGCTCCGAGTGGCGCGCCTATAAGAGCGACTATCAGAAGAGCCTTACCGAATCCAATTTCGAAAACTATAAGAAGTACTACAAGACCCAGCTCGCCGCAAAGCAGATCTCGGAGGGTGAGATTCGCATTATGGCAGAGGACGATGCAAAGACACAGGCCAACGCCTACACCGACACCTACTACCGTGAATGCGTGGTCCTGCGCAAGGTGCAGGAGAAGCTGCTGCCCGGCGTTTCCTCTATTGACAAGAGCCTCATCACCTGGGTGCTTTCGGACGATCCCGTTCTTGAAGACGGGCATAACCACTGATTCCGTGAAGCAGGTAGAGATCTATACCGATGGGGCCTGCCGGGGAAACCCGGGCCCCGGCGGCTACGGCGTGATCCTGCAGTACGGCCCTCACCGCCGCGAGCTTTCGGGCGGGGAGGAGGAAACCACCAACAACCGGATGGAGCTGCGTGCCGCCATTGAGGGGCTTTCTGCCCTGCGTGAGCGGTGTGCTGTCACGCTCTATTCGGATTCGCGCTATCTTGTCGATGCCGTGACCCTCGGCTGGGCAAGAGAGTGGCAGGCCACCGGCTGGAAGCGGGGAAAGGCAAAAAACCCCGACCTTTGGGAGCGCCTTCTTTCGCTTTTAGATCAGCACGAGGTCACACTCGTTTGGGTGCGCGGGCATGACGGGCACCCGGAAAATGAGCGGTGCGATGCCTTGGCCACCGCCGCTGCCGACAGCTTCAGAAGGCCGCCGGCTCCCATCCAAGACAAAGATTAAGGAGAACAGTATGCCAAAGCTTAAAAAGACCGCAGCCCTCCTTCTGCTTGCGGCAACCCTTCTTTCCGCCCTCCTTCTTACCGCCTGCGGTAAAAAGGAAGAGGCCTTCTTCCTCGACGAGAAGATGAGTGATTATATTTCGCTCAACCGCGCCGACTATCTGAACGTAGCCCTGACGGTTGACGGCATTCCCGAGATCACCGATGCCGATGTGGAAAAGTATATCCTCGAAGCCTATTCCCAGTACCTTGTGAGCAAGAATAAGACCACCACGCAGTATGACGGCAATATCAAAAAGGGCGATACCGTCAAGATCTGGTACCGCGGCGAGATGAACGTGGCGGCCGCAGGGGAAAGTGAGCGCTGGATCGACTTTATCGGCGGCTGTAACTTCTATCCTGCAAGCAGCACGACAAGTCCCCAGCAGGCAACGCTTACCGTGGGCGGCTCCTCCTTTATCGAGGATTTCCAGAATAAGCTTGTCACCCTCACCGATATCGGTGAGAGCAGCTTCAAGACGGTGGTGGACGAGAAGAATCACCTCGGCATGGAGGGGCTTCTCGATATCGTGCACGTCACCTATTCTTACGAATACAAGGATAAAAACGGCAACCGCAAGAACGGCCAGATGTATGACCGCGTGGACCTGCGCAAGGATGAGGGCGGTAATTATCTTTATGACAGCCGCTATTCGGACGCCCTGCGCGATTCGCTTGCCGGTGTTGGCATCGGGTATCTCAACAAAACGAGATTTACGGCCGAGCACTTTGACATCACGGGTGACCTTGCTGCCGAGGATATCACGATCTGGAATATGAAGGTCGTGAGCATCGTGAAGGAGGATAAGCCCTTAAAGACGGTGGGCAAGGAGAACCTTGACTATTCCTTTGAGGCCAAGTTCCCGGACGCCTATCCCCAAGCGCCCGAGCTTGCCGGAAAGACGGCAAGATGGTACGTGTATGCCACCGAGATCGTCCGCCCCGACACTGTAAAGGAGGGCGAGACCCTTGTGCTGACCTACGGGGAGGTTGTGGACGCGCTCGGCATCACCTATGACGCTGTGAAATCGCTTATGACGGCGGCCGAGATCACCGAGGCCGAGAAGAGCCAGAGCGCCAAGGAGGCAGCCGTGGTTGCCCATTATAAGGAGTATATCAAGAAGGGGCTTGAGGCAGAGCGTGAGCAGACCCTGCAGGCAGATGTCATTGACGGTCTTTGGCGCCACATTATCGATAAGGTAGAGATCAACGAGGATAAGTGGCCCGAGGATATGGTGGACCGCTATATCGAATCGCTCTATGCCTCGGCCGAGGAGAGCTTTGCCCAGTTCATTCAGCAGAACGGCTCGGCTACGTTCGGAACGCTTGAGGAGTACGTGGTCAACCAGTACACGGAGGGTGACTATTTTACGACTGTTGATAAGGTGGCAGAGGGCTTCCGCCATATGGCAGAGGACCAGCTGAAGCAGGAGATGGCGGTGTATTATATTGCGGATGCCGAGGGCCTGCGTATGTCCGAGGGTGAAGAAGAAAAGTATTACCGTGGGCAGCTTGCCGACATGATCGAATACTACAATACGGCCTATGCCGAGGACATCAAGGCGGGCAAGGCAGAGCCCTTTACCGAGAGCGATCTTGTGGATTACGGCTACACCAAGCAGACGGTGGTTTCGAACTACTATTACGAGCAGGTGTCGCTTACCCTTTATGACGGTATGGTGGAGAATAACACCATCACCTACGATCTTCCTGCCGAAACCAACTGAACCGCAAGGGGTGTCCGTTTAGGACGCCCCTTTTACCTATGCGGGCAGATAGGCAGAGCCCCCTCTTATACAAGATTTCTCACTTGACAGGCAGGGGTGTGTTTGTTATAATGAATATAGAAGAAAACAAGGATGGAGGCAACAAAGGTGAACGAGATCGAGGTTGGAAACGTTTACGAGCTGACCGATGATGAAAGTGGGGAAGCGGCCGAGTACCATGTGGTGGGGCTCGGGGAGATAAACGGTGCGCGCTATGCCGCCCTTGTGCCCTATGGGCAGGAGGTGGAGGAGTACGTGATATTGCGCATCGAGGAGGAAGGGCAGGATCTGCTTCTTGTCGCCATAGAGGATGACGATGAGTGGGAGGCGGCCGCCGTCTATTTTGATAATGAGATCTTCGGAACCGTGGATCACGATGCGTGAAGCACGCAGATAAAGAAAAACGCACGTCCTGCTTAGTGCGTGATAAAGCTTTGATTGGGCCTACACGTTAGATAAGGGAGCCCGGGCTTCGGTCATGGGATGCAGACCTCCCGCCCCCCGCCGCCTTTGTGCCGCGGGAGAGCGGACGCTGGGAGCGCAAAGTGACCGAGAGGGCACCCACCTGGTTATACCGGGCTAAGTTCGGCTTTACACGGCTCGGCGGGATTCTTTTTTTAGGAGGAAATATGGGACTTATAAGAGCACTTGCCGCGGGCGCATCCTCGGTGATGGCAGACCAGTGGCGCGAGTATTTCAGCTGTGATGCGCTAAATAACCGCGTTCTTGTCGCCAAGGGACAGTTAAAGACCAAGAAGCGCTCACTTTTCGGTGCGCGCAACAAGGCAAGCGAGGACATCATTTCAAACGGATCTGTCATCTCGGTGAACGAGGGGCAGGTGGCCCTGATCGTTTCGGACGGTAAGATCGTGGATTTCTGTGCCGAGGCGGGCTATTATAAGTGGGATGCATCGAGTGAGCCCTCCATGCTCTCGGGCAACTTCTTTCGCGGGATGATCGACAGCTTCCGCCGCATCGGCTACCGCTTTACCTTCGGTGGCGATACGGGTGCTGTGCAAAGAGTCTATTACGTCAACGTCAAGGAGATCCTTGACAATAAATTCGGCACCACCACTCCGATGGCCTATGACGATCCCTATTATAAGACCGCCCTTTATATCCGTTATTTCGGGCAGTACACCTTCAAGATCACCGATCCCATCGTCTTCTTCTCAAGCATTGCGGGGAATGTGGCCGATACCTACACGGCCGACCTGCTTGCCGAGACGGCCAAGGATGAATTTATGACCGCCCTTGACACGGCCCTTGCCGCCTGTGCGCGGGATGGTGTTAAGTTCAGCCAGCTGCCGACAAGACAGCGCGAGATCGCAAGGCATATGAGCGAAACGCTGGATACCGAGTGGCGCGAGCGGCGCGGCATTGAGATCGTTGCCTGCGCGCTTTCCAAGGTGACGCCGGATGACGAGAGCCGCCGCCGGATCGAGGAGTTTGATACCAACGTGATGCACGCAAATCCCGAGGCGATGGCGGGCGGTATGGCGTATGCCCAGATGCGCGCGATGCGGGATGCCGCAAGCAATGAGGCGGGCGCCATGACCGGCTTTATGGGCATCGGCATGGCGGCAAGCGCCATGGGCGCCGGCGCGCAGGATACCCTTCTTGACCGCGCGACCTCGCTTGCCAAGGAGAAGGAGGGTGGCGGCCGCAAATGTCCGAGGTGCGGCAAGAGCGCCGAGGGCAGGTTCTGCCCCGAGTGCGGCGAGAGGCTTTCGGAGGAGGGCTGGCTTTGCGCCTGCGGTGCAAGGGTAAGCGGCAAATTCTGCTCCGAATGCGGAAAGCCCCGCCCTGCGAGCTACACCTGCGCGTGCGGTTATACGGCAGAGGCCCCCTTCCGCTTCTGTCCCGAGTGCGGAAAGCAGCAATAAAGAATAGCAAAAAGCACCCACAGGGTGCTTTTTGTGCCCTTGAAACGCATAACAAAAAACGCGTTATTTTTATTATGATAAATAAAAAATGCAATGTCGGTTTCTCTGAATTGCAATTGACTAACATCTTTAATGTTGATATGATGTAGTTGAAACGGTATGATGGGAAGCCGTATGCGCGCGGCGCGCGCCTGTTTGTCAATTCATAAAGACTTATCGGAGGATATGAGTATGCTCAAAATTGAAAATGCCCGTGCGGTGCTTCCCGACCGTGTAGAAGAAACCAATGTTTACATAAAGGACGGCAGGATCGAGGCCGTTACCAAGGCCGATCTTGCGGCCGACCGCGTGCTCGATGCTCACGGCCGCTACCTTGCGCCCGGCTTTATCGATACGCACGTGCACGGCGGTGGCGGAGCTGATTTTATGGGCACGCCGGATGAGTACCGTAAGGCGGCCTCGCTTCACCTTGCCCACGGCACCACCACCCTTTTGCCCACCACCATGGCCGCATCCTTTGATGCGATCGCCTCTGCCATCCGTTCCTATAAGGCGGTGGCTGCCGAGGCGGGGAAGGGGGATCTGCCGCATATGCCGGGGATGCACCTTGAGGGGCCGTATTTCGCGCTTGCCCAGGCAGGTGCCCAGCCCCCCGAGTTTATCTATCCGCCGCGCCCCTCGGAATACCGTGAGCTGATCGCGCTGGGTGAGGGTGCTATCTTAAAGTGGAGCTTTGCGCCCGAGCTTGCGGGGAGCGCCGAATTTTGCGATACCCTTGTAAAAAACGGCATCCGTCCGTCTGTCGGCCATACCGATGGAACGTACGAGGACGTTCTCCTTGCGTATGAGCACGGCACGAGGAGCCTGACGCATTTCTATTCCGCCATGACCACCGTGACCCGCCGCGCCGGCTTCAGGATCCCCGGTGTGATCGAGGCGGGGTATCTCCTTGACGATCTCTTCGTTGAGGTGATCGGGGATGGCTGCCATCTGCCCGCGCCCCTGCTCAAGATGATCCTTAAGGTCAAAACGCCCGACCGTATCATGCTGGTGACAGACGCGATTGCCGAGGCCTTCCTGCCCGAGGGGGTGGAGCTGCCCGGCTCGGGCCATGTGATTGAGGATGGGGTGGCCAAGATGGCCGACCGCACCTGCTTTGCGGGGAGTGTTGCCTCCTCCGACCGTATCGTGCGTACGATGGTGAAGCAGGCGGGGTGTGACATTCCCACCGCCGTGCGGATGATGACAAAGAACCCTGCCGAGTTTATGGGCTTTAAAAATAAGGGCACGCTGGCTGTCGGGTATGATGCCGACCTTGTGCTTTTCGGTGACGATATCGTGGTTGACACGGTGCTTGTCGGCGGTCGCATCGCCCTGGGGGCTTAAAAAGGCAGCCTCAAGGGGAGCGGCCGCAGGGAGAAAGACGGCGCCCCCGAATGCTACCGGCCGTATGGACCCGGCTTGGGACGCCTGGAATTAAAAAGAGAAGGGATACAAGGCACACGCCTTGTATCCCTTTTTTTGCCCCGCAGGGCGGGGGGCCTTGCCCCCCGCGTTCTGCACGCAGCGGGGGCGGTCCTACCGCTCTAACACCCGCAGCAGTCGTCCGCCCTTCTTTTTCCCATGACCGTATCCATGATCCCCCCGGTCATTTTAAGAAACGTGCATCTCTTCTTCATAAGAAGCATTCCGATTCCTGCCGTCATCGCCGCGCCGAAAAGGACACCGCAGAGCGGCGAAAGGATAATGATGATGCCCTTTCCTCCAAAACCAAGCATTGCGTTTCTGTTCCTTTCATTCTTTTCTTTTTCTTTAGGATAAACAAAAAAAGAATGCCTTATGCGGGAAATGCACTTGCCTCTTGTAAAATTTTTCGGTATATGATATAGTAGAAGAAGAAAACAAAGGTCAAGGACGGTGAGTGCGATGCAATGTAAGCGCTGCTATAAGGAATGGGAGCTTGAGGAAACCGGGCTCTTTTGTCCTGTATGCCACACACAGGCTCACCCCGATGCGGACGAGCTTTCGGCCCTTTTTCGCCGCGCCGCCTGTGCCGAGCAGGATAAGAAATATGAGGAGGCAAGCCGCCGCTATGCGCTCCTTGCCCTTGCCGGGGTCCCCGAGGGGGAGGAGGCGTATGCCAGATGCTTTGAAGCAGGGCTCGGTGTCCCGCGTGACCTTGCCCGCGCCGCCGATGGGTATCTTGACGCGGCCGAGCATGGCTCACCCCGCGCCGCCTATCGCCTCGGTCGGCTTCTTCGCGGGCGCTCCCGCCTTGCGGTGGGGCGTGGCTCGGCCGCCTTCTGGCTGTGTGCCGCCGCCGCTCTCGGGAGTGCCGATGCCGCCTGGCTCCTTGCCCGCCGCGGCAAAAAATACGGCCTTGACGAAAAAGCGCGCCGCGCGATGCTTGCCTATGCCGCAAGCGAGGGGCATAAGGGGGCGATCCGCCGTCTGACGCGCACCTATCTTTGGGAGAAGGATCCGGCCTCGGCCCTTTCGGTATATAAAAAGCTGCCCTCTCCCGGTCGCATCGCTCTCCTTGTGCTTCGCCTTCTTTGTAAGGATGCACCCGCCGCCCTCTTGCCCGCACCCCTGCCGATGACGGCAGAGAGGATGCTCTTGCTTGGAGAGGAGGCGCTTGCAGGCGGCTTCCATGCCACCTCGCTCCGTCTTTTCCTGCTTGCGGCAGGGGAGGGCTCGCTCCCTGCGGCCATTTCGGTGGGCAGGGCGTATCACGAGGGGATCGGCACCCAGCCGAACCTTACCGTTGCCATTGATTTTTACCGCCGTGCCGCGCAGGGCGGCTCTGCCGAGGCGGCCTTTGCCCTTGCCTCTATCATGGAAAGCGAGAAGAAAAATCCTGCCGAGGCAGAGGTTTATTATCTCCGTGCCGCCGAGCTTGGGACTGCCGAGCATCAGTATGCCTTGGCCGAATTTTACCTTGAAAGAAATACGGCAGGGGAGGGCGTACGCCGTGCGGTGCCCTGGCTCCGCCGTGCTACGTCCGGCGGATGTCTGCCTGCCGCAGAGCGTCTTGCGGCGATCGATGCACACGTAAGTGAAACCTACCGCCGCGCGGTGGAGGAGCAGAAGGCGGGCAATGTGCAAAAGGCATTTGCTCTTTATGAGCGTGCCGCGGCGCTCGGCCACGCCGCCTCTCTTTCCAACCTCGGCTACTGCTTACAAAAGGGGATCGGCTGTCAGGCTGATCCCGGAGCCGCCGCCCGTGCTTACCGTGAGGCCGTTGCCGCGGGGAGCGAGGTGGCAAGGGTGAACCTTGCCGTATGCTATGTAAACGGCCTTGGTGTAGGACGGGATTTTTCTGCCGCCCGTGCGCTGCTTGAGGGGCTTTCGGATGCCTACCGCGATATGGCCGAACCCCTGCTTGCCTCGATTTCTGAGAATGCGGAAAGGAAAAGGGCACACCGCTTATATCTTCGCGCTGCCGCCGCGTATCACGCCGGCCGCGTGACGGAGGCCCTCCGCCTCCGCCTTGCCGCCGCCAAGGCAGGCTCTGCCCGCGCCGCCTATATGCTCGGCTGTCATTTCGAATTTGGTGACGGCGTAACCCTTGACCGCGAAAAGGCCGCGGCCTGGTATGAGGCTGCCGCCGCATCCGGGTTTATGGACGAAGGGAGTCGGTTGAAGGGGGGGCATTTGAGGGAGGCCCGCCGCCTTTCGCAGGCATAAATTGCCGGGGACTTCGTTGTCGGGGCGCACGCTGACTTCGGCGTACGCGCAAGTACGCAGTCAGCCCGCGTGTCCCCTTCCGCCTAGTCCGCGACAATTTCTGCTCTGCGAACCCTCGCGGGTATGAATTGCCGGGGACTTCGTTGCCGGTCGCGCCCATGTTCGGTGCTGCCTCATAGTCGTCTGCTTTCGCCTGCGCTTGCTCGGCTCGGCACACTCCTTGAGTCGAGCACTTCGCTTCAAGAAAAAGCCCCACCGGGGCTTTTTCTCTTTGCTCGCCTTGACGTATGTTCATATACGCCTTCGGCGCGGGTGTTTTCTTGCGCCTTGCCTCGCGACAATTTCTGCTCGGAGAGGCCTGCAATTCCCGTATGCATCGTTGCTCTTTACAAGCCTCCCTTGTGTAAAGGGAGGTGGCACGGAACGTGACGGAGGGATTGTGCCCTGCCG
>JAZNDG010000059.1:0-6125 GCA_045587985.1 Eubacteriales bacterium
CACGCCGGAGGACGAGGAGGAGAGGCTTGAGGGCCCCGCCCCCACCGCACAAAAAAGGCGCCGCCTTCTCCCCTTCCGCAGAAGATAAGGGGGAAAAAGAAACGGCGCCCGATTTGCAATCCTTCTCAAAAGGATGTTTACAATGTTCGGCAGAGGAATTGCTTCCTCTGCCGATTTTCGTTATGATGCAGATACAGGTTTTAAAGGAGCAGGATATGTCGCTTGATTACAACAAAAAGAACATTACTTTTGCAAAAAATCTACGCACAAATGCAACACCGCAGGAAAACCATTTGTGGTACGACTATTTGTCAACATACAAAGTGAGGTTTCAACGCCAAAAAGCGATCGGCAATTTTATTGCGGATTTTTATTGTCATAAAGCAAAACTGATCATAGAAATTGATGGCTCACAGCATTATACCGAAAAAGGCAAGCAAAATGACGACTTCCGAACCGAAATCCTTGAAGGATACGATCTGAAGATCATTCGTTTTACAAACAGACAAATTGACACAAATTTTCAAGGCGTATGTGAGTATATCGATGCCGCCGTAAAAGCCTCCCTCCGTGAGGGAGGATAAGCAAGTAAAAACACCGCGGTGATCTTTATCCCCCCTCCGGGAGGCGAGCAAGCAGAAAAAGCGCCGGTGGCTCGTTTTCGCGCCGCGAAGTGCTCGACTCAAGGAGTTGAAGGCGCAATCTGTGATTGCAACGCCCAACGACTATGAGGCAGCACAGGCGAGCAAGCAGAAAAAGCCCCCCGCTATTAGGCCCCCTTGTGTAAAGGGGGCTCCCGCAAAGCGGGTGGGGGATTGTGTCCCACCGCAGAAGAAAAACCGATACGCTGTGGCTTTTCGCAATAGACAATGCGTATTTATATCCCCTGCTTCGGCAGGGCACAATCCCTCCGTCACGTTCCGTGCCACCTCCCTTTACACAAGGGAGGCTCGTGTTTCCATGCAACCGAAGTGATGATCTTTAGCCCCCCTCCGGGAGGGGGGATACAAGGGGGGAGCCTGCGGCAGAAAAAAGGGCGAAGATGCAAATCCTATGCGGTTTTTACATACGCCGGCTCCTTCCGTCTTGCTCGCTCGGCTCGCAATCCACCTCCCTCTCGGAGGGAGGCTCATACAAAAAAGGTGCTGTAAAAACAGCACCTTTTCCTTTTGCTTTAATATCCAAGCGGCTCGTTTACAAGAACCACCTCGTATTCGCACGCCATGGGAGGCCCGTAAAGGACCGAAAGGGCGCGGCAGATGCGCTCGGGGGATGTGCAGTCCATGCATTTTCCCGCCGCAACGCAGGGGGTGGCGCGCCCAAGACGGGCGGCATTCTTGGGCGCGGCAACATTCCGCGCACGGTAAATGGCGGCGGCCTCGTCCTCGCTGATCTTATTGACACCCACGATAAAATAGACCCTCTTGTGTCCGAAAAGGGTACCGGCCACGCGGTTGCAGGCGCCGTCTATATTCACGATCACGCCGTCCCTTGACAGGGCATTGACAGACGAAAGATAGACATCGGCGAGGGCCGCCCTTTCCTGCACCGTGCGCGCCGTCATGCCCTCGGGGGGCGCCCAGTGGCTATACACCTCATTGTGGGCGGCAAGCAGGGAAAGAAGCCCCATTTCCTTAACCGTCATGCTCCCGCCTACCCCCACGCTCACCCGGTCAATGGCGGCATCAAGATAGGCGCACGCCTCCTTTGCCGTTTTGTGACAGGATACGCGGTATCCCCGCGCAAGCAAGGCTTTTTTGCATTCAGAAAGTGACATATCCTTCTCCTTTTTTAAATCCTTTCTTCCTCGGGGATGGCAACGCGTACCGTGTCCCCAAGAGCAAGCGAATAAATAAGCACCTCACGCGCAGGGGCGCCGTACATCCGCCGGCAGGCGGCCGCATAATAGGAAAGCTGCTCCTTATGCCGCGCCGTCAGCGCGGCGGCGGCAAGGCGGCGGTCGCCAAGCTCGGCACTCGTCAGGCGGTCGGTCTTATAGTCAACCACGGTATAGCCGCCCTCCTCCTCGATCACGCAGTCGATAACCCCCTGCACAAGCAGCTCTCTCCCCGAAAGCCGCTCGGAAAGCGCCTTTTCCCTTGTAAAGGCATCGGCCGGGAGAAGCGCGTGGAAGCGGAGCTCCCTCCGCACCCGCCTTGCCGCAAGGATGCGCGAGAAGAGGGGAGATCTGCAAAAGGCCTCAATTTCATCAAGGCGGACGCGTTCTGCATCCTCCTGTGACAAGAATTCTTTACTAACGAGCCGTGCAAGCTCCTCCTTTGCCGTCCCCTCACGCAGGGCACCGAAATCGGCAAACTGCAAGAAAAGATGGGTGGCCGTACCGCACAGGGCGGCCTCATCCTCACTCACCCCCAAAAGAAGGCGGGGTGTGCGCGGGCGGAATTTTCCGAGCACGGTCCGCCCATCCTCCCCGTCCGCACCGTCAAGCACGGCGGGCGACAGATGCGACACCGAGAGCTTTTCGGGCAGCTCGGTCATAGCCCTTTCGGGATACGAAAAGGAGATCCTTTCAAGGAGAAGGTCGGCAAGCCGCTCTGCCTCGGCGGTATCCGCCGCCTCCTGTGCTTCCCCCGTCAAAGAGCTGCCCTGCTCGGGGGGGGATGCCTCCTGCAGGGGATGGACGGTGAGATACGGATCGCGATAAAGAGCAAGGGTCGGCAGGATCCAGGAAAGGGCAGAGGATTCCTTTAAGAGATACCAGCGCTGCTTATAGAGTGGGAAGAGCCGCTCTGCCTCCAGGATCTTTTCCTCGGGCTTTGCGATCGACCCCGTAACGTACAGCCGCTCACGCGCACGGGTGAGGGCCACGTAAAGCAGCCTTGCCTCCTCCTCGGTCTGCTCATCGCGGATGCGGCGTGCAACGAGCGAGCGCAGGGGTGTTTCAAGCGCCGCGCCGTCCGCGCGCAAAAGGCGGAGGACCGGGCCGTATTTCCGATCGTACAGCATGGGCGGAATGATATCCTTGCGGTTAAAGTGGTGGCTCGTATCGCAAAGAAAAACCACCGGGGCCTCAAGCCCCTTGGAGGCGTGCACGCTCATTAAGGTAACGGTATCGGCCGCCCCCCCTGCCGCAGGCCTCGGTATGGGCGTTCGGTTTTCGATCACCGAGCCTATAAAGGACATAAAGCCCGAAAGCCCACGGTAGGGCGCGCCGAGAAAGCTGCGCGCGTACTCATAAAAGCGGAGCAGGCAATCGTGCCCCGCCGTTGCCCCCCGGCCGCCAAGAGAAAGAAGCCCCGCATCGGTCATCACGCCCAGGAAAAGGTCACCCACCGGCTCGCCCTCGGCACGCTCGCGCCAGGTCGAAAGGGTTTTGAGAAAACGTTTTCCCTTTTCAAAGTCGGGGTGCAGGTCAAGGTAGGCAAGAAGGGCATCGTAAAGGCTTGGTGCCGTCCTTGCCTCGCTCCGTATGCTGACAAGATCGGAGGGGGTAAAGGCAAACACGGGTGAGCGCAGGGCGGCGGCAAGGTAGATATCCCTGCGCGGGTTGTCCACCGTATAAAGAAGCGAGAGGGCAAGAAGCACCTCGGGGCTGTCAAAAAGGCTCCCCTCCTCGCTGACCCTGACGGGCGCTACCCGCTTCAAGGCCTCGATATAGCGGGGCATTTTGCTCGTATTGCGGAAAAGGAGCACAATGTCCGAGGGGCGGATGGGGCTGCCGTCATTCTTCCTCCCCTCGCGAAGGAGCCGCGCCACCTCGCCCGCAACGAACGCAGGCTCGGCAAGAAGCGCCGCCTCTGCGCGCGCAGCATCCTCTGCCGCCTCCTCATCGGTGCGGCCGCGCTTTTTGGTGGGAAGGGTAAAGATGTGGGTGAAAACAGGCTCCTCCCCAACGGGGGAGGGCTTTGAAAAGACAAGGTCGTCCTCGCTCCGCACATAGCTGCCAAGCCCAAAAAGAAGGCTGCCCGCCACGCGGTTGACATACGAAACGATCGGGCGGTCACTACGGAAATTCCGGCGGAAGAAGAGGGTGGAGGCGCCCTGCCCGCCGCCAAGCGGCGGCATCCCTTTCCGCAACGCCTCAAAGATATGCGGATCCGAATGGCGGAAGGCGTAAATGCACTGCTTCACGTCCCCAACCATAAAGAGGTTGTCCTCCCTTGCGATCGCGCTGAAGATGGCGTATTGCAGGGCGTTCACATCCTGGAATTCATCAAGATAGATGCCGTCAAGCTCGCCGGCGATCTTCCTTGCAAGCTCGGTCGGCTTGCCGTTTTCAAGAAGCAGGGCGGCCGCGGCACGCTCGATATCGAGAAAGCCGAGGATGTTGCGCCGCCGCTTTTCTTCTCCGAGGCGGAGCTCGAACAACGAAAGCAGGCGGTAAAGGATCTCTACAAGCTCGGCATTTTTGCGGAGAAGGGCGCTAAGCGCCTCGCCACGGTGGGTAAGATAGGTGGAAAGGAGCGTAGAAAGCGCCTCCCTTGCCTCCTTGTGAAGGGGGGTGAGCGATGGGCTCTCCTTGGCCCCCTTGCGGGGGAGCTCCGAAAGAGGAGCGAGCGCGGCGATGAGCCCCTCCTCATCACGCAGAGAAAGGAGGGACGAAAGTTTTCTTAAATAAAGGGCCTCCGAGAGAATAAAGCTGCCCCGCTCATTTTCGGGGGGGAGAAGGGCGGCCTCGCCCTCCATGGCGGCGGCAAGAGAGGAAAGGATCTCTTCATAGCGCGCGGCGATCTCATCCCCAAAGGCGGTTTTGAAAAGCGGCTTTTCGGCATCCGCACGGAGCCGCTGTGATGCAAGAAGAAGGCCCGAAACCCCCTCGGGCTCGTGCTGGACCGCTTCAAACAGCGAAAGAAGGAGAGCCGAAAGCCCCTCATCACTCCGCGGGGAGGTGAGATGCTCTGAAAGATACGCGATCTCACGGGGGCTGACCCGGGCGAATTCACCGTCATACACGGCATCGATCAGCTCCTCCATCACCGAGGTGGAAAGCAGCCTGTCCTCGGCAGGATCGGCAATGCGGAAGGAGGGGGAAAGACCGGCCGAGGCCGCGTTCTTACGCAGAAGGCGCAGGCAAAAGCTCGAGATCGTGGAAATTTCGGCCGAGGGCAGGAGCAGCTGCTCACGCCGCAATCTCTCGTTCTCGGGGTCGGCAAGAAGAGCCGCGTCCAAGGCGCGCGCGATCTTTTTTCTCATGTCGGCCGCCGCATCGTTTGTAAAGGTGGCGATCACAAGGCGGGAGAGCGAGGTGGGGTTCTCATGATCCGAAAGCGAGGCAATGATGCGCTCTGTGAGCGTGGCGGTCTTGCCCGAGCCTGCCGCCGCCGATACAAGCAGCGTACGGTCACGCACGTCAATGGCACGCCTTTGCTCCTCTGTGAACGAATAGGCCATTCTTCTCTCCTTTCTTGTAAATTTTACTTTGCATTTTTATAAAAACGGTCGCTTATGCCTTATAAAACGGTCGGTTGCACCTTAAAAAAGCTCGGCTTTGCTCAAAGGGCAGTCGG
Source organism: Eubacteriales bacterium (assembly GCA_045587985.1). Taxonomy (GTDB): domain Bacteria; phylum Bacillota; class Clostridia; order Oscillospirales; family CAG-272; genus UBA1740. The sequence goes on from JAZNDG010000059.1 coordinate 5,469, forward strand.
TTATGCGAACATTTTGATCGGCTTGATGGCAAGCCCCGCCTCAAACTCTCTCACCTCACCAAGGGCGAAAAAGCCGCCCTCATCCCTCATGCGGATGCGCGCGCCGAGGGGAAAATGCGCCCCGATCTTTTTCAGATAGATCTCGGCGCCCGCACGGCCAAGCCGCGCAAAGAAGGGGGGCAGCTGCACGGCGGGGAGCTCCGAAAAGAGGGTTTCCACCGGGCGCAGATAAGAAAGCCTTTCTTCTTCATCCATCTCGGTAAGCGCAGAAAGCGTCACCGCCTCCGAAAGCGAAAAGCCGGCCGCCTCCACGCGCGTGAGCGCGGCCATCACGCCGCCCGTGCCGAGGGATGCACCGATATCGGCGCAGAGGGTGCGGATATAGGTACCCTTTGAGCAGACAACATCCAAGAGGTAATCACCGTCCTCAAGCCGAGCAACATCAAGCCGATAGACCGTGATGCGCCGCGGCTCTCTTTCCACCGTGATGCCGGCGCGCGCAAGGTCGCAGAGCTTGCGCCCGCCCTGCTTTAAGGCGCTATACATCGGTGGGATCTGCATCCCCTCGCCGAGGAAGGCGGCGCCCGCCGCCCTCACCTCATCGGGCGTGGGAAGCGCCCCCCGGTAGCGCGTTTTTACCTCGCCTGTCGTATCCTC
>JAZNDG010000060.1:0-8674 GCA_045587985.1 Eubacteriales bacterium
GCCGCCCGCAAGGTCGAAATCAAGTGTATAGGTGTTGAGGCTCCAGTTGGCCGTAAAGCTCTTGTTGCCGACCGAGCCTGTGGGGATGGTCAGCCCTACGGTGGGAGTGTCAACACCCTTGGCCGTCCAGCCGAGGAAGGTATAGCCGCGCTTTGTGGGGGCGCCAAGAGCAATATCGCTGCTCTCGGGTGTATAAGAAAAGGGATTGTCCCCCACGTTCACACCGCCGCCGAGATCGTAGCTGATGGTATAGCGGATCGGGATCCACCTTGCCACAAGCACGGTATCGGCCGTTACCACATCGGTTTCAAAGTCCCAGACATTGTCCCCGTCATACCACCCGACAAAGGTATAGCCCGGGCGTGTCGGGTTCTCGGGGCGCGGGATCCTTTCACCCTCCGAAAACGCTTTTCCCTCATAGACGGACTCGCCGCCCTCAAAGGATACCGAAAAGCGCGATACGCTGCCTGCATCGCCGCAGGACACAAGGAGCGCGCCAAGGAGGAGAAGAAGTACAAGGGGGAGGATGCGAAGGACTGCTTTTTTCATAAAAAATCGCCTTTCTCGCTTGATTTCGGGTGGATCGTTTCGCATATAGCGTGCGTGTAAAAAAGTAAAGACATAGCTATTATACCATATCCGTCCCTTGAATGCAAGAGGCTGCCTTCCCCTTTTGGGAAGGCAAGGCGGGGGCGGGAAGACAATAAAAAAAGCACGCCGTGCGGCGTGCTTTTCTTTATGCGTTTTCCTGTTACGGGCCTTATTCCGAAAGCGAAAGCCCATCCTTCCTCTCATCGGCGCGGAAGCGGTAAAGGAGATAGGTAATGCTCATCGCAAGACAGCAGACCCCCCAGCCTGCGGGATAGGCCATGCCGACCGTGAGAAGGTCATTTGATACGTAGTTTGACACGATAAAGAGATACAGCTGGCGGAAGCCGACAAAGGAGGTGAGCATAATAAGCATCGGGGCCAGCGAGTTGCCCGCACCGCGCAAGGCGGCCGCAAAGATCTGGTTGGCACAGGTGAAGATATAGAAGGGGGTGATCGCCACAAGAAGCAGTGCCGCGTTTTCCACCACCGCAGGATCGCTGCTGAAGATGCCGGGGAGGTAGGGGGCGAGGAGGATCACAAGAAGGATAATGGGCACCGTGACCGAAAGCGCCATAAGAAAGGCCGTTCTCACACCGCGGCGGGCGCGCACGGCATCCCCTGCGCCGAGATTCTGCCCCACAAAGGTGGTGGCCGCAAGAGAGAGCGACTGCGAGGGGAGAAAGAGAAGCATATCGATCTTCGAGTAGGCCGTCCAACCGCCGAGGGCGGCCGTCTGGTCCCCCTGCACACCGCCGATATAGGACTGCACAAAGACGTTTGAGAAGGCGGTGAGCGCCAGCTGAATGGCGGCAGGAATGCCGATTATAACGATTTTTTTGAGGATCTGTGCGTTAATTCCAAGGTTTTGTAAAGATAACCTTACAGAAGAATGGGTGCGGAACAGAACGGCGGTGGCAAGCACGGCCGAGAGGAGCTGGGCGATCACGGTGGCAACGGCAACCCCCGCAACCCCCATCCCGAAGGCAAAGACAAAAAGAAGGTCGAGCACGATGTTGGTAACGGCGGACACGAGAAGGAAATAGAAGGGATAGCGTGAATTGCCGACCGCGCGCAGGATCGCCGCGCCCATATTATAGACAAGAAGCCCAAGGCAGCCCGCAAAATAAATGGTGAGGTAGGTAACGGCGTGGGGGTAGATCTCTCCCTCCGTGCCGCCCAGCATCAGGCGCACGGCAAGAGGGGAAAAGAGGACGCCGAGGGCGGTAAAGACCGCCGAGAGAAGAAGGGTGACGGTCATGGCGGTGTGTACCGAGCGCCGCACCCCCTCCTCGTTATGCGCGCCGAAGTAGCGGGAGATGACCACCCCCGCGCCGCTTGCAAAGCCCGAGAAAATACCGATCATGATATTCACGATCGGCCCCACGCTCCCAACGGCGGCAAAGGCGCCGCTCTGGCCCGTCTGCCCGATCACCCAGGTGTCCACCATATTGTAAAGCTGCTGAAAGAGGTTGCCGACAAGAAGCGGCAGGGCAAAATAAAAGAGGTTGCCGATGATCGAGCCGCTTGTCATATCGCGCTCACGCTTTGCTCTTGCCATCTGCATACCGACACCTCCTTTTCCCTTAACTCCTTCCATTGTACCACCTTGGGAAGGAAAATGTGTTGCAAAAATTGCTCTTAATGCCGATTGTTTCTTGCGTTTTTTGACCTTATGCCCCACCGTTTTACGGTGCCCCGCCAAAGCGGCGAGAAAATCCCTGCCCTTTTGTTGACAAGACGAGGGTTTTGTGGTATCCTACATACAAAGTATGTATTCTGTACCTTTACTAAACGAGGGGAGCTTTGGGTATGATTCAAATTGAGCGTGTATCGGTCATGAACCTTGAAAACGCCGTAAGAGGCGCGCGCAACCCGATGAACAGCTGGGCAAAGTCGGACAGCTATTACGATGAAAAGGGGAATTACGTCCTCGGTCCCTCGGACCTTGACCTTTGCCACCGCCTTTCGGTGTCGGGCAGTGACCACCGTAAGTACCTGCGCCAGATCTTTGTTTCGATGGATATCACAGCCCCCCTTTACTGGTGGAAGGAATTTGACACCTACAAGGTAGCCACGGTGGCCAACTCCTGCTCGACCATGCACAAGATCCAAGCCAAGGCCTTCTCAAGGGAGGATTTCAGCCACGACAGAATGTCAGAGAAGGCACTTGCCTGCCTGGATGCGGTGATCGCCTGTCTTGAGGAGGCGCGCCTTGCCTTTCTCGAAACCAAGGAAAGAGCACACTGGCACGATATGATCCAGCTTCTGCCCTCAAGCTACAACCAGATGCGTACGGTGACCATGAACTACGAAACCCTCGTGAACATCTACTATGCGCGCCGCCACCACAAGCTTGCCGAATGGCACACGCTGTGCGCGCTGATCGAGGGGATGCCCTACGCAAGAGAAATGATCCTTGTGAAAGAGGATAAAGAGGGCTGATTTTCGGAATACGCTCGGTGGGGTCCCAAAGGATCTCACCGCTTTCCCGTTTTTTTGGAGGAAACATGGCAGATATCTTTGAGCTTTTCAAAAGGATCGGCAACACATCGCCCGAAAAGCAATCGAGCATCACGCATCTTGTCGTGGGGCTCGGCAATCCCGGGGCCGAATACCAAAGCACCCGCCACAACGCGGGCTTCCTTGCGCTTGACGCCATTGCGGCCGCGGCGGGCGTGGCGGTGGACCGTGCGCGCTTCCACGCGCTGACGGCCGAGGCGACCCTCGGCGGCGTGCGGGTGCTGCTCATGAAGCCCGAAACCTTTATGAACCTCTCGGGCACGGCCGTTTCGGAGGCCGCCGCCTTTTATAAGATCCCGCCCGAGCGCATTGTCGTGCTCTCGGACGATATCAGCTTTGCCCCCGGCATCCTCCGCATCCGCCGCCGCGGCTCTGCGGGCGGCCACAACGGCTTAAAGAACATCATCGAGCGCCTCGGCAGCCAGGATTTTATGCGCGTGAAGATCGGCGTGGGCGAAAAGCCGCACCCCGACTATCCGCTGGTCGATTGGGTGCTCGGCAAGCTCCCAAAGAGCGAGCGCGAGGCGCTAAACGCCCGTCTTTCGGATGTGGTGTCGGCCGTCACCATGATGGTGTCGGGCGACTGCGAGGGCGCGATGATGCGCTACCCGAGGTAAGCGGATGGACCTTCGTACAGCCGCCCTTCTTGAGGTAAAGGAGGCACGGGAGCTTCTGGCCCTCCTGCCCGAGGAGGCAAGGGCGCCCCGCCCCCTGCCTGCCGCCGTTTCGGGGCTTTCGGAGGCGGCGCTCCTCCCGCTTCTTGCCGCCGCCTGCCGCACCCTTCTTACGGCGAGGGGGCGCATGCTGGTCCTTGCCAAGGATGCACAGAGCGCAGGCCGCCTTTCCTCTTATCTTCAAGGGATGGGGCTGCCCGCCCTCCCCTTCCTTCCGCGTGAATACACCCTTTATAACCTCACCTCCTCGCACGAGGCCGAAAGAGGCCGCCTTGCGGCACTGGCCGCCCTGCTTTCGGGCGCGCCCGCCATTGTGGTCACAACCGCCGAGGCCGCCCTTGGCTATACCCTGCCGAGGGGGCGGCTTGCCGCGCTCACCCTCACACTCAAGGTGGGGGACAGCCTCTCGCCCGATGTGCTCTGCCGCATCCTTACCGAGGGGGGCTATCTCCCGGTTGCCACCGTGGAGGCGGCAGGACAGTTTGCCCGCCGCGGCGGCATTGTGGACTTTGCGCCCGAGGATACGGAAAAGCCCGTGCGGATCGAATTTTTCGGGGACGAGATCGACAGGCTCGGCCGCTTTGACCCGCTTTCCCAGCGGCTTACCGAGAGCCTTGATTCGGTCACCGTCCTGCCGGCGCGTGAGGTGACGGCGGATGCCGCGGCGCGAGAGAGAATTGCCGCCGAAATCAGAAAAAGGCAAACAAAACTTGACGATAACGACAAAAAGAACGCACTCTCTGCCGAGCTTGCCGCCGTGACGGCCGGGCTTGAGCTTCGGTTTGCGGATAAATACCTGAACCTTGTCTATCCCGAGGGAGAAACCCTTCTCTCCTACTTCAAGGAGGAAAAGACCCCGGTCGCCCTCTACCTTGCGCGCGAGGTAACGGCCACCCTTTCCGACACCCTGGCGCTTATCAAGAGGACCGAGGGTGAGCTTGTGGGTGCAGGCTCTCTCCCTGCGCGCTATGCAAGCCACGCGGACGAGGGCGTGATGCGCGCCTTTCTCTCCTCGGCCTTCCCGCTTTACCTCAATACGCTGGCAACCCCTCCCTCCGGCACACGCCTTTCGGGGCTCTTTGGCTTTTCCTGCCGCACCGCCCCCTCGTACGCCGATAAGGAGAGCCTTCTTCTTTCCGACCTTTCCGACCTTATCGCCACCGGCCACCGCGTGGTGCTCTTCTGCCATAACGATACCGAGGCAAGGGAGCGCGCGCTTTCGCTGACCGAGGCAGGCTTCACCGCACGCCGCGGAACGGCCGAGGACGCGCTCCCCGCGCACGGCGAGATCCTCTTGGTCGGGGATCCTACCCCCGGCGGCTTTATCCTGCCGAGTGCAAGGGTCGCCCTTCTTTCTCTCCTTGATGGGGACGCGGCCGCCGAAAAGGCAAAGAAGCGGCGCAGCACCTTCAGAAAGGGCTCGGGCGCAGGCGAGAGGATCCTCTCGTACGCCGAGCTGCACGAGGGGGACTATGTCGTGCACGCACAGCACGGCATCGGCCGCTTCCTCGGCATGCAGGCCATGACGGTGGACGGTACGGTCAGCGACTATATCACCCTGCAGTATGCGGGGAACGAAAAGCTCTTTCTGCGTGCCGACAAGCTCGCTATGGTGGCGCGCTATATCGGGGCACGGGATGCGGACGGCGGCGTGAAGCTCTCTCGCATCGGCGGTGCCGAATGGGGGCGCGCCAAGGCGCGCGCCAAGCAGGCCGCCCGCGAGATGGCCAAGGAGCTGATCGAGCTTTACGCCAAAAGAAGCCGCCTGCCGGGCTACGCCTTTCCGCCCGAGGGTGCGCTTGAAGCAGAGTTTGCCGCCTCCTTTGAATACGAGGAGACCGAGCCGCAGCGCATCGCCATCGCCGAGATCTCGGCCGATATGTCCCGCCCGCAACCGATGGACCGCCTGCTCTGCGGGGACGTGGGGTACGGCAAGACCGAGGTCGCGCTGCGCGCCGCCTTCCGTGCGGTGGCGGCCGGCAAGCAGGTGGCGATCCTTGTGCCCACCACCCTTCTTGCCTTGCAGCACTATACCACCCTTCTCTCGCGGATGCGGGGCTACCCCGTCAACGTGGAGATGATCAGCCGCTTCCGCAAGCCGCGGGAGGCAAGCGCGATTTTGCGGCGCACGGCGCGCGGCGAGATCGATATCCTTGTCGGCACCCACTCGCTCCTTGGCAAGGGGGTGTCCTTCCGCGATCTTGGGCTTCTCATTGTGGATGAGGAGCAGCGCTTTGGCGTTTCGCAAAAGGAAAAGATCAAGCAGCTGGCAGAGGGCGTTGACGTCCTGACCCTCTCGGCAACCCCCATTCCGAGAACCCTCAATATGGCGATGGGGGGCATCCGCGATATGTCGGTGCTTGACGAGCCGCCGAGCGACCGCCACCCGGTCACCACCGTGGTGATGGAGCATGATGACGGCATGATCGCCGAGGCCATGCGGCGCGAGCTTGCGCGCGGCGGCCAGGTGCTCTACCTTTATAACCGCGTGGATACCATCCACCACGTAGCCGACAAGGTGGCAAGGGCGCTGCCCGAGGCGCGCATTGCTGTCGGACACGGGCAGATGGACAAGGACGAGCTTGAGGGCATCTGGCAATCGCTCGTGCTCGGAGAGGTGGATATCCTTGTGGCCACCACCATCATTGAGGCGGGGGTTGACCTGCCGAATGCCAACACCCTTATTATTGAGGATGCCGACAGGCTCGGCCTTGCCCAGCTGCACCAGCTGCGCGGCAGAGTCGGCCGTTCCTCCCGCCGGGCCTACGCCTTCTGCACCTACCGCCCGGGCAAGGCGCTCACCGAGATCGCCGCAAAGCGCCTTGAGGCCATCAGGGAATACGCAGAGTTCGGTGCCGGCTTCCGCGTGGCACTCCGTGACCTTGAGATCCGCGGTGCGGGAAACCTGCTCGGCCCCGAGCAGCACGGGCATATTGAGGCGGTGGGGTACGATATGTACCTGCGCCTCTTGAACGAGGCCGTGATCGAGGAAAAGGGGGAAAAGCCCATCCCGCCCGAAACCGCCGTTTTCGACCTTTCGGTGGATGCCCACATTCCCGAGGACTACGTGCCCTCGGCCGCCCACCGCATTGACCTTTATAAAAAGATCCTTCTCATCCGAACCGAGGAGGATCGGAGCGATGTGCTTGACGAGCTCTGCGACCGCTTTGGCGAGCCGCCCGTGCCGGTCGTACGGCTTCTCGATACCGCGCTTGGGCGCGCCATCGGGACGGAGTGCGGCATGACGAGAATCGAGCAACGGGGGAGAGAGCTCCGCTTCCACTTCAAAACGCTTGCGCTCGGCGCGTGGAGCGAGGCGTGTGCCACCGTCAAGGGGCTTTCGATGCGTACCGTTCCCGAGCCGCTCGTCCTTTACCGCCTTGCGCCCAAGGAGGAGCCGACCGCCGCCGTACTCAGGATCCTCTCGGCCTACGCCGAGGGGCTTACAACACCATAAAAGGAAAAGGAAACCGAAATGGAAAAGACCGCACCCAACACCAACCGTGTTTTTGAACCGAGGCTGCCGAAAAAAAGGATGAGCAAAAGGAAAAAGACCGTCCTTATTTCGCTCCTTGCCGCCCTGCTCCTTGCCGCACTTGTCGTGGGGCTCTGTCTGCTTTTTGCGCCGCCGCCCCCCGTCATCTCCTATCACGGAATCCGCATGGATGCCGAGATGTACGCCTTTTGGTTCTCGGTCATCAAGAACGAGCTTATGCGGCCGAGCGCCTACAACATCCCCTCCACCAAGGCAACGCCCGCGTTCTGGGCCTCTGCCTGCCTGCGCGAGGATGCAAACGGCAGGACCTGGGGCGAATATATGCGTGATGCGATAAACGAGGCCATTTCGCTCAAGCTGATCGCGGCTGTGATGTACGATGAGCTGGGGCTTACGATGGCAGACGGCCAGCGCGAGCGCGTGAGGAGCTATTACGATGACCTCCTCGCCTATGCGGCAGAGGGCGATAAGGCGACCATGAGCCGCCTGCTTGAAACCTATAAGACAAGCAAGGGCGCCCTAGAGCGCTGTGCCGTCCTTGATATGAAGGCCGAGCTTCTTTACTATCAGCTGGGCCTCAACAAGGGTGCCGGCATGGGCACGACCGAGGAGGGGCTTTACCTCAAGACGTCCGAGCTGACGAGCTACTACCTTGCCCACTACAGCCGCGTGAAGATCGTGTATATCAATGACGCTTCCGGCGATGCCACAAACGCGGCAGACAAGGCCGCCCTTGATGCCCACTGGCAGAACAACACCATGACCGAAGCGCTCTTTGACGAGTTTGTGGCCCGCTCGGACGAGGGGCTGCACGGCGAGGGCGCCTATCCCTCCGGCATTTACGTCAACGGACAGCAGGACCTTACCGAAAACGGCTTCCTTGAGGCTGCGGTTGCCGATGAGGTCTATACGGCCGCACCCGGCAATTTCCTGAAAATCAAGACCGATGCGGGCTGGCGCTATATCTACGGCTACGCGCTGGACGGGAGCGCCTTCCTTCGCCCCGAGAGCGAGATCTTCTTTGCGGATTTCTTTATGGATGCCGCCGCCCTCGCCATCACGAACCGCGCAAAGGCCGAGCTTGACAAGATCGAGATCCATGACGAGCAGGCGCTCTCTGCCATCACGGCCGAGGCCATCCCCCACAACGTCCATTTCAAGCCCTGCACGATGGGGAACTGAAAAAGAAAAAAGCCGCAGGCAGAGTGGTACTCTTAAACCGTTTTGAGAGCACATGACCTACAGATAGAAAAACAGAAACCGCAGATTGATTTTCTGCGGTTTTTGTGATATAACAAGGGTACGGATATTTGCTAAACCTTTGATAAAAGGACGATACATATAACCCTAACGATATACGCAGTTATCTTTCAATATCAAATCTTAAGATCAC
>JAZNDG010000061.1:0-19664 GCA_045587985.1 Eubacteriales bacterium
TGGCCTCCGACTTCCCGCATCATCAAGCTCCACACCGAGGATCGAGGCAGAGCGGCGGATGATGGAGGCAAGCTCGGCATGGGTATAAAGCTCAAGCTTCAAGGGGATGCCGAAGCGGTCGCGCAGAGGGGTGGTCAGCTGGCCGGCTCTTGTAGTGGCACCGATCAGCGTGAAGTGGGGGAGCGGAATGCGGATCGACTGGGCAGAGGGCCCTTTGCCGACAATCAGGTCAAGCGCATAGTCCTCCATAGCGGGGTAGAGGATCTCCTCTACGGCGCGGGAAAGACGGTGGATCTCGTCAATGAAAAGAACATCCCCCTCGCCAAGATTTGTGAGAATGGCGGCAAGGTCGCCCTGCTTTTCAATTGCGGGGCCGGATGTCGTACGGATATTGACCCCCATTTCGTTGGCGATGATGTAAGAAAGGGTGGTTTTACCAAGGCCGGGAGGGCCGTACAGCAGAATGTGGTCAAGCGGCTCACCGCGGAGCTTTGCCGCCTCAATGTAGATCCGCAGGCTTTCCTTCGCCTTTTCCTGGCCAACATAGTCGGAAAGCGCCTTCGGACGCAGGGAAAGGTCGATATCGCTGTCAACGGGGGTGTATTCGGTGGCTAAAATGCGATTTTCAAAATCAAATTCGGTCGTTTCCATAAGCCCTCCTTACTGCGGCTTGGCAAAGCGCCGCAAGGCCGCGGTCACAATGTCCTCACGCGTCATATTGGTCGTATCCATCGTGCGCAGCACCTCATTGACGTCTGTACGGTGAAATCCAAGGCTTGTGAGTGCCTCTGCCGCTTCGGTCAGCTTGCCCGACATTCTTGGTGAAGCGGCTCTTGCGCCTTGTGCGGTGGGGAGGGCAGAAACGGCGTCACCCGATATCTTTTCCTTTAATTCAAGAACGATGCGCGCGGCAGTCTTTCCACCAACGCCCGGCGCTTTCGCAAGCGATTTGGCATCCTCTGCAATCACGGCGGCGGCGAAATTCTCGGGTGTAAAGGCAGAGAGGATCCCGATGGCCATTTTAGGCCCTACCCCCGAAACGCCGATAAGCAGGCGGAAGGTTTCAAGCTCCTCTCGCGAGCCAAAGCCAAAGAGCTCCATCGCATCCTCACGCACCTGCAGATGCGAAAAGAGCTTCACCTCGCTCCCGATCCGCCCGGAAAGAGAATCTGCTGTCAAAAGGGAGATCGTGAGGTAATAGCCCACGCCACCGCAATCAATGACTGCGGAGGAGGCATCCACCGATGTTAGCTGTCCTCTGAAATAGTGGAACATGATACACGGTCCTTTCTGTCTGCAGTATCGGCAGACCGTTCTTTTTTTCTTTTGATAAGGAAATCGGCCAGTATAATAAGAGAAAGGGAGGCCACACCGCCAAGGAAGAGGCAAACGGCCAGAGTATATTCACGTGGCCAATAGCGGAGGGTGAGGGTGTGCTCGCCCGGCGAAAGACGGAAGGAGAGAAGGGCATCTAATGTTTCCTCCCCCTCGATCCTCTCGCCGTCCACTGTGATCTGCCAGCCGCGGTCATACGGAATGGTGGTCAGCACGGTTTCAAAGCCCTCGTTCACCGTGATCCTACCGCTGAAATAATCCTCGGTGCACTCATCCACGCGATAGCCGCCAGATGAGAGCGTGGCGATCAGGCGTTCGTAAACATCCCGGTCCATAGCATAAAAAAACTTTACATTCCGCTTAATATAGATGCCCTCCTCCTCAAGCTTAAAGGTCAGCTTGCAGGATTGGCCGGCATCGTAAGAGCCGAGGCAGAGATAGCCGGAGCGCTCTCTTACAAAGTGGCGGCCGGCCGGGACACCGTTCAGAAAATAATCGGCGCCTGTATAGGTGTCTGTCGGGAAATAAGCAAAGAGCTCGCTCTTCTCCTTCGGTGTTACGGTGAAATGGACGTATGAATCCTGGTTCTTGTTGTTGGGTGTGTATTGCTGCGTAAAGTTAAGATGCACTACGTTCTTTTCACTGTATATATGGTTAAGCGGCGTGAAAAGCACAACGTCCTCACCCAAAAGCGCAGCGGCAAGCGCATTCATCCGCTCAAAGGGAGAGGTTTCGGTATGGATTTCTCGGTCATCGTCCGGATTTATGCGGTTTCCGTCCTGATCGACCTCATAATAACGGAAGGTGATGCTGTTTACCGTATCGGCAACACCAAAGGCGATCGGGAGTGCATCTGGGTTCTTGTAGGTGACCACATCCCCGTTGTCATAGATTTTCTCGTAGCTGTCGGGAAACACAGTGGTCGCTTCCCCCGCCACATAGGAGATGGAGAGAAAGGAATCCACAAAGGGGTTGGCGCCCGTATAGCAGGAGGCATGAGAGGCGGAGGAATAGCCCATCGCATTCAAAAAGGCAATGGTATCGCTGTTGAGGGTGGAGGTTGAACCCGAAACCCCGCGGTAATCCAGCATAAAAGGGTCGTTTACCTTGCGGTATATCGTTTTTTCGGTGCGAAAGAAGGGGGTGCTTGCATCCTCCTTCGCCGCGCGGATCGCGCCCTCCCATCTCTCTTCGAAGGAGTAATAGGAGGCGCGGCGGGAGATCCCCACGTCCATATCCAGCTGAATGATGTTCAAAAGCCCGCCAAGGACCATTTCAAGAGAAATGAGGGAGAGCATAAGAGTCGAGGCAAGGCGCTTTGACACCCGCTTTCTTGTGATGTAAAGAGAAAGGGCGATCGCGTAGATGCCGATGCAAAGAAGATTCAGCTCGATGGGGAAGAAGATGCTCTCAAGATGCTGATAGTCAAAATAAGCGGCGAGCAAGAGAAGAAGGGTAAGCGGCATTGCCGTATAGAGTACCCACCGCGGCGTATGTGCACGGATATCCTCAAAGCCCTTTGCAGCCATACCGACCAGCAAAAAGGTGAGCATGTAGCTATAACGGTAATTTAGCCAGTTGGGGGCCTGCCCTCCGTGCCACATCATATCCACCATCTGAATGCTGAAGGAAAAGATAAGGAGGAAGGAGAGAAAAAGCCCTGCTCCCTTTTCTCTTGTGGTGACACGGCGGCTGATGAAATAAAAGGGAATCAGAAAAAGTGTGATGATGCCGCAATACACAAAGGGGAGCCCCTCCGGCCGCACCGTGTCATAGGAGGCGAAAAAGAACTTTGTGAGAATGTCAAAGAGATCGAGCTTGGATACAAACTCGTAGGTCGGGGTCGTAAAGGTGTTTTTGCCGAAGGTGAGTGAATAGAGCGCGGGAATCACCGTCAGCATACTCACAGCCCCGGCAAGCAAAGAAAAGAGGGAAAAGCGAAGACCCGAGGAAAGGAAGGTGCGAAAGGCGCGCCCCTCGGCCCTTTTCTCGCGCGGAGTCAGGGCAAGGTGCAGATAGAGGAAATAAAGCACCGAGAAAATACACGTCATATACCCGATGTAGTAATTCGACATCATCGCAAGGATGAGCGATACGGTATAAAGCTTGTATTTCCGCTCACAAACGAGCGCGCGGAGCCCTAAAGCGATCAGCGGCAGGAGAATGACGTTGTCCGACCACATGGTGTTGTGCTGCATCACCACGCCGTAGGCCGACATCGAATACACGGTCGAAAAGATAACGGTGGTGATAGGAGAAGCCTTTGTGGTCTTGCGCAGAAAATACCCAAAGGTGAGGCCGGAAAGCCCCTGCTTTACAAGAAGCATCAGAAAAATCGCTTCGAGGATCGCACTCTTTGGAAAAAGGACAACGAGGTAGGAAAGGGGCGAGGCGAGGTAATAGGCGTACATGCCGAGAAACTCGCCGCCAAGCGAGCGGCTGAACGAATAAAGGAGAGAGGAGTCCCCATATACACAGTCGCGCAGGGCCTCGAAGAAATAGACATACTGTCCGTTGAGATCCAGGACAAGAACCGATAAGCTTCCAAACGGCCATGTCCCCATCACCGCATAGATGAGGAGCATTAGGAAAAAGGGGAGAAGAAACGAGAAGATAAGGTAGGCCCCCTCATGCCTTCGGTATAGGTCTATGGTATAGCGCGCCCCGCGGCGTGGGAGGGCCACAGCCGAGCGGAGGCAGGCCATTGCCCGGTCCTTTTGAATGAGGCCGTTTTTCATTTGCGGCGGTTCTTTCTGCTTGCGGTCGAATTTTTGCGCGGCTTTGTCCCGGTCTTCTTAACAGAAGCGGTTTCCTTTTCGGGCGCATCCCCGCTCTTTTCGGGCATGTCCTCCTCGCAAGGGGCGCAGTTCTTTTCCTCCGCCTTCGGGAGAGGGAGGAAGAAGAGGAGCGCGCCGGATGCAAGGTTTTCACCCTTGATCGTCATCTTTTTCCTGTTGCGGAGTATGATGAGGGTAAGAACGGCGCCGAGCAAAACAAGCGATACAATGGAGATGGCAAGGCCCTTTCCGTAAACAGAGGGGCGGTAGCGGAGGGTGATCTCGTGCTCACCTGCCTCGGGAAGGTTAAAGGCCAGCATCGCATCAAGCGTGCGGTAGCCGGGGACGGCCTCTCCGTCCACCGTGATCTGCCAGCCCTCATCAAAGGGGATGGTGGTCTGAACGGTGGTCATGCCCTCTTTTGCTGTAATGGTGCCCTTGAAGAAATCGTCACGCGCCTCGGTCAGGCTGATGCCGCCCGCCTTCAGAATATCGGTGGCACGGGCAAGATCCTCGGTATCCACGGTATAGAAATAGGGGATATCCTCAACAAGATACAGTGTTGAGGCAGGATCAAGCGCAAGCTCGACCTCCACCTGCATGCCTGCCTTGAGGCTGTCGAGTGTGAGGATATAGTCGTAATACTGAATATCGGTAAGCTTTTCACCGTTCAGATATACGGTTGCCTTGCGGGTATATTTGGAGGGGAAGTAGCAATATACGGGATCCGTGCTTTCGGCAGTGAAGGTGAAGCAGAGGCGCCCGTCCTTGTCTTGTGCATCGGTTTTATACACAAGATGATTCCAGACGCTGGGATCCTTTTTGAGCCCGCCCTTCATGGAGATGTCCGCCTCGATCGGATGGTAAACCGTGAGCTCCTCGATGCCGGTCATGGCGGAATAGGTTGCATTCAGGCGCATAAAGGGAGAGAAGAGGGCGTCCTCCCATTCCTCGGCAAGTACCCATTGATTGTCCTTCTTGACATAGCCGCCGTCATTCAAAGATTCACCCGTTTCGCTGTCAAAGACGGGGTCTGCGGGCATGGCGTAGGTGATATCCTTGACCGCGGGGCTTGATGCAAATGCGATCGGCAGGGCGTAGGGGTTCAGGTAGGTGACGGTTGCCGTGCCGAGGGCGGTATCTCCGTCACGGTGGTATTCCTGATAGTGAGGATGAACCGCTTCACCCTCCTTGGCGACCCAGTATTTGACACCCAAGAGGGCATTTGTGGCAATGGTAGAGCCGGTGGCCTCCGTCCAGTGGGAGTCGGCCTTCATGCCAAGCTCGCGCTGGAATCTGACAACCGATGCGTTCAGGGTAGAGGTGGAGGAGGCAAGACCGCGATAGCCGAGCACAAAGGAATCGCATACCGTGCGCTGGAAGGTCTTGTCCATGCGGTAAAAAGAGGTGTCGTTTTCTTTGACATAGTCAAAGGCCTTGGCGTATTCATCGTAAAAATCGTGATAGGAGGCGTAGTTCGAGATGACCACGTCCTCGTGCTGGCGGCGCATATAGAAGACACCGTTGAGCAGCACCTCAATGCAGAGAACCGTGAGTAGAATGGTGGCAAGCGGCTCGTAGCGCGGCGAGGTACGGTCATGGCCGTTCAAGAAGAGCAGAAGAATGCCGAAAACGATGAGAAGGCCGATAGAGAGCCATACACCGTTCAGATTGTCGAAGTACACTTCGGTCTTGTTGTTTGCCGTATAGGTAAGCTTCAGCTTTTGCAGGATCACCACAAGGATAAGGAGGGTGGAGGCAACCGCCAAAATTGCGCGGTAGTCCACGCTCCGCAGAGCCGAAAGAGTTCTTGCGCCCATAAGGAGCACGACAAAGATAAAGACAAAGCTGTAACGGTAATTCAGCCAGTTGGGGGCTTGTCCGCCGTGCCAGAGAACGTCAAGGGTATTGATATACATGGAAAGGAACAGGAAAAAGAGCAGAACGCCCGTGGCGATCTTCTCGCGCACCTTAATTTTTCCGGCGGCAAAGAAAAGCGGCAGAAGGAGGAGAGAAAGCGTGCCGGAATAGACCCACGGCAGCCCCTCCGGCCGTACCGTATCGTAGGAGCCGGGGAACATTTTGGCAATGAAATCGATGATCTCAAATTTGGAGGTAAATGCAAAGTTCCCGGTCGAGAAGGTGGTTTTGCCAAACGAGAGAGAATAATAGGCGGGGAGGATCATCATGGCCGCAACCCCGATCCCGAGAAGGGTATAGACCCCTACGCGCAGGAGCGAGCACAGAAAATGGCGGCGTTCGCCGTACGGGTTTCTCACCTCGGCGCTGTGGGCGGCAAAATAATAGAAGAAATAGAGCGCTGTGAAGATGCACACCATATAGCCGATGTAGTAATTAGAGAGAAGGATAAGCCCGAGCGTAAAGGCATAAAGCAGCGGCTTCTTTTCTCTGATCAGGCGTTCAAGCCCGAAAATAAGGAGGGGCAGAAGCATCACGGCATCGATCCACATGGTGTTGTGCTGCATCACCACGACATAGGAGGAGAGCGCATAAAGGATCGACAGCGAAACCGTCATCGTTTTCGGAGGACGGCGGGTATAATGGAGGAAAATACCGAAATTGAGGCCCGAAAAGCCGCTTTTCAGGACAAAGATAAGAAGCAGGGCTTCCAGAATGTTCTGCTCGGGAAAGAGGGCTACCAACCAGGAAAAGGGAGAGGCCAGATAGTAAGCATATATGCCGAGAAACTCTCCACCGAGCGAGCGGCTGAAGGAGTAGAGCAGGCTGCCGTCACCATGAAGGATGGCACGCAGGCCGGCAAAGAACTGAACGTATTGGCCGTTAAGGTCTAAAACAAGTACCGAGTTCTTGCCAAACGGATAGACACCGATGGATACGTACACAAGAAGCATTAAAACGGCCGAAAGGATAAAGGACCAAATCAAAAAAGAGCCGTCATGTGCCGTAAAATAGGCATCTATTTTGTCAAAAAAGCCGGGCTTTTTTGTGTTTTTCTCATCTTTCTCCTTCGGCTTGCGAGAGAGGCGGCTTACGAGTGAGGCAAAGAAATCCTCCACCTTTGTGAGGATGTCGCGCATAGCGATTCTCCTTTTCAAAATATATCTATACTTATTTAGTATAGCACAAAACGCGCGCCAATGTAAAGAATTTGAAATAATTTTTATATTTATTGGCAAAATCTTTTGACAATTGCGAAAAAAATGGTATAATAGAAAATGGTGTAATATGACGTGCGAGAGGAGTGGCTATGCGGATATTGGGAATTGACCCCGGTCTTGCGATCGTTGGCTGGGGTGTGGTCGAAAAGCGAGGGATGCACTGTATTCCCGTGGCATGCGGCGCCATCAGAACTCCCGCGCATACGAAGGTGGAGGATCGCTTGCTTTCGATCCTTCACGATATGAATGAGCTGATTGAAAAGTACAAGCCGGAGGAAATGGCGATTGAGGAGCTTTTCTTCACCAACAATGTCACAACGGGTATTGCGGTTGCCGAGGCACGCGGCGTGATCCTTGCTGCCGCGGCCGGCCACGGTCTTGCTATCAGCGAATACACGCCTCCCCAGGTCAAG
Organism: Eubacteriales bacterium; assembly: GCA_045587985.1. Classification (GTDB taxonomy): domain Bacteria; phylum Bacillota; class Clostridia; order Oscillospirales; family CAG-272; genus UBA1740. The sequence continues at coordinate 7,666 of JAZNDG010000061.1, forward strand.
CAGGCGGTGGTTGGCTACGGCAAGGCGGATAAACGCCAGGTAATTGAAATGGTGACGGCGCTTTTGAAGCTGCCTGCTCCCCCAAAGCCGGACGATACGGCCGATGCGCTTGCCATCGCGTATTGCCATGCACAGTGCCTCGGCTCACGCATTTCCGCTTATTTTAACAAATGAAATGGAAGATGACTTATGTGGATCAGTGATAAATGGAAGGACTATGAATTGATGGACACCTCGGAGGGGGAGCGCCTTGAGCGTTGGGGGAAGTATATCCTCGTACGCCCCGACCCGCAGGTGATCTGGCATACCGAGCGCCCCTCTGCACTTTGGGGCAGGGCGGATGCCGGCTATAAGCGCTCACGCAGTGGCGGCGGTGCATGGAGTGAGAACAGTCTGCCCGAAAAATGGCGCATTTCCTATGGGCCGCTTACCTTCCGCATTCATCCCACAGGCTTTAAGCATACCGGGCTTTTTCCCGAGCAGGCTGCCAACTGGGATTTTATGATGGATCTGATCAAGGGTGCAGGGCGGCCGATCAAGGTTTTGAATCTCTTTGCATATACGGGCGGTGCCACCGTGGCGGCGGCCTATGCGGGAGCCTCTGTCTGCCATGTGGACGCCGCGCGCGGGATGGTAGAGGCGGCCAAGGAAAACGCCGCTCTTTCGGGCCTTTCCGAGGCGCCCATCCGCTATATTGTGGATGATTGCAAAAAATTCGTTGAGCGTGAGATCCGCCGCGGCAACCGCTATGATGCCATTATTATGGATCCTCCCTCTTACGGCCGCGGGCCGGGGGGCGAGATATGGAAGATCGAGGAGGGGATCGATTCGCTTCTTTCTCTTGTTTCGGGTGTACTTTCGGACAACCCTCTGTTTTTCCTTTTGAATTCTTATACCACCGGTCTTTCGGCCGCCACCATGCGCTACCTTGCCGAGCTGCGCATCGGTCGCCGCTTTGGCGGTTATGCAATGGCGGAGGAGCTCGGTCTCCCCGTGACCAGCACGGGCGGTGTTCTTCCTTGCGGCAGCAGTGTCCGCTATGTGTTTTAAGGAGTATCTATGAGCGACTTTATCATCACGGATGGCCTCTCCTTTACCTATGATGATGGGGAATCGGAAAACGCGCCTCCCGCACTTTCCCATGTAAACATTACGGTACAAAAGGGCGAATATGTTGCCATCCTCGGCCATAATGGATCGGGGAAATCCACACTTGCCAAGCTTTTCAATCTGATCCTCCTTCCCAGTGAGGGAACGGTTTCGGTCGATGGTACTGCGGTGGATTCAAGTGGCGTTCTGAATGCCGAGAACGAGGAGGATGCCGTTCTTGCGATCCGCAAGAAGATCGGAATGGTGTTCCAGAATCCCGACAATCAGCTGGTCGCCACAACGGTGGAGGAGGATGTTGCCTTCGGCCCTGAAAATCTCGGTGTTCCGCAAAAGGAGCTGCGCCGGCGCGTGGATGAGGCGTTAGCCGCTGTCGGGATGCAGGGATATGAGCGCCACGCGCCCCACCGCCTCTCGGGCGGACAGAAGCAAAGGGTGGCTGTGGCGGGTATTATTGCCATGCGCCCCGATTGCATCGTCTTTGATGAATCGACCGCAATGCTGGATCCCCGCGGACGGCAGGAGGTCATTGCCACAATGGAGGCCCTCAACCGCGAGGAGGGCATGACCGTTCTGCATATTACCCATTATATGGAGGAGGCGGCCAGAGCGGGGCGGATCATTGTGATCAACGATGGGCGTGTCCTGCTTGACGGCACCCCGCGTGAGGTCTTTTCGCGCGTAGAGGAGCTCCGCGCCGTGGGGCTTGATGTTCCGCAGGGGACGGCGCTTCTTTATGAGCTTTCTGCACACGGCCTTTCCTTACCGCACGGCCTTACCTCGGTAGAAGACTGTACCGAGGCGCTTTCGGCACTTTTGGGAGGTGATGGACGTGAGTAAAATCCTTGAGCTTTCTGACGTTTCCTATGAATACAGCCCCAAAACGCCCTTTGCAACCGCCGCCTTGAGGGGTGTGAATCTCTCCTTTGAAAAGGGGCGGATCACGGGTATTATCGGGCATACGGGGTCGGGCAAATCCACCCTTGTTCAGCTTCTTAACGGCCTTCTGCACCCGAGTGCGGGCAAGGTCCTGCTGGACGGAGTGGATATTTGGGAAAAGCCGAAGGAAATTACAAAGGTCCGCTTCCGTGTGGGGCTTGTGATGCAGTATCCCGAATATCAGCTTTTTGATGCCACCGTCCGCTCGGATATCGGGTTTGGCCCGCGCAACATGAAGCTTTCGAACGAGGAGATCGATGCACGCGTTAAGGAGGCCTGTGCCTTTGTCGGGATCGGCGAGGATCTCCTTGAAAAATCCCCCTTTGATCTTTCGGGCGGACAGCGCCGCCGTGTTGCCATCGCGGGGGTGATTGCGATGCGGCCTGAAATTCTGATTCTTGATGAGCCAGCCGCGGGTCTTGATCCGCGCGGCCGTAACGAGATCCTTTCCGGCCTTTATAGGTACGGCAGGGAAAGCGGTACAACGGTGATCCTCGTCAGCCACAGCATGGAGGATATGGCGCACTACTGTGATGATGTGGTAGTGCTTTCGGATGCTGCCGTTTATATGACCGGGACGGTGAGCGAGGTCTTCTCGAGATCCCAAGAGCTTGAAGCCATCGGTCTTGATATCCCGGAGGTTTCAAAGATCGCTGCCGAGCTTTGCCGCCGCGGCTTTGCGCTTTCTGGCGATCTTTATACCGTTCGGGGCGTGCGGGATGCGATCCTCTCGTATTTAGAGGGAGGTGGTAAGCAGTGAAGGGAATGACTCTCGGGCAGTATTTCGAGGGGAATTCGGTTCTGCACCGCCTTGATCCCCGTGTGAAGCTCTTTATCGCCCTTTGCATGATCGTGGGGCTCTTTGCGGCCTCCAGTCTTTGGTGTTTTGTGCTTCTTGCGGTCCTTTCCCTTCTTTTGATGGTGATCAGCCGTATTCCGATCCGAATGCTGCTGCGTGCCATCCGTCCTCTTATTTTTATTCTTGTATTCACCTCTCTCCTTTCGGTCTTTATGACGGTGGGGAAGGGAGAGCCTCTCTTTTCACTTTCGGTTTTTTCGTGGTTTTCCCTGACCGTTTATATGGAGGGGATATTGCGTGCTGTTCTGCTTGCCCTGCGGATTATTCTGCTCGTCCTGACGACCAGCCTGCTTCTTACCTATACGACAACCCCCACAACACTCACCGATGCGCTTGAGAGGGTTCTGCATCCGCTTACCTATCTGCGGATCCCTGTGTATGATTTTGCCATGATGATGACGATCGCTCTGCGCTTTATTCCGACTCTTGTCGAGGAGACCGACCGTATTATGTGTGCGCAGAAGGCCCGCGGTGCCGATTTTGCAAGCGGCTCGCTTGTCCGGCGTGCCAAGGCCCTGATACCCATTCTGATCCCGCTTTTCGTGTCCTCCTTCCGCCGCGCAGGTGAGCTTGCCACAGCCATGGAATGCCGCTGCTATCGCGGCGGTGGCGGCCGCACGCGCCTTCACGTCATGCGGTGCCGTCCTCTTGATTATCTCTTTCTCCTTCTTTCGGCTCTCGCGCTTGCGCTGATCTTCCTTTTTAATGCCTTTTTACCCACCTTCTTTATGATGGGAGGCGGCTTATGAGGTATTTTGCAAAAATCCGCTATGTGGGAACCGATTTTTGCGGATTTCAGGTGCAGAAAAACGGGCGCACCGTCCAAGGTGATCTGAATGAAGCAACAGAACGGCTTTTCGGCTGTCCTTGCCTCATCACCGGGTGCAGTCGCACGGATAGCGGCGTGCATGCGGAGGAATTTTGCCTGACGATCGAGCCAAAAGAAGAAACCGCTCCTCCCATTCCGCCATCGGCACTTCCCGCCGCGATCCTTCCGCATCTTCCGCGTGACCTTTCGCTGTATTTCGCAAGGGAAGTGCCCGAGGGCTTTCACGCCCGCTACGATACGGTGGGGAAGGAATACCGTTACCGCATCCGCTACGGCGGCTTCCCCGATCCCTTCCGCTACGGCCGTGTCTGGCAGCTGCCGTATCCGCTTTCGGATGAGGCGCTTTTCCGTATGCAGGCGGCAGCACCTCTCTTTCTCGGAACGCACGATTTTAGCGCGTTTATGTGCGGTGCCTCGGATATAGAGGACCGTGTGCGCACCATCAAGAACATTTCGGTTGACCGCTTGGGGGACGAGGTCGTTCTTACGGTTTCTGCAGACGGATTTTTATATAACATGGTTCGTATTATCACCGGCACGCTCTTTGAGATAGGCCTTGGTGTACGGGAGGCTGCGAGCATAGAAAAAGCGCTGGAAAGCAGGGAGCGTACCGATGCGGGCATGACAGCCCCACCGGACGGGCTCTATCTTACACGCGTTTTTTATCCGCCTGCGCTTTCTGCGCTTTTTGAAGATTGAGCTCCTTGCTTTTTTCACCATTCCTGCCACCAATCCTTTCGAATATCCAAAAAAACTGCCTCGCATACTGTTAAAAACGCATGTGAGGAGCAAGGGCATCGACCGCGCATGCGGTGGGTGCCCGCTTTGTTATATGATGAAAAAGAAAAAAGCGCCGCTCGGCAAGCGCGTTTGGCGCATGATAAAGATCCTGTCCCTGTCGGCAGCTGCGCTTCTTTTGGTTCTTTTTGCAGGGCTTGGGATTTATCTTGGTATTACGGTGGATGCGAAAGCGGATCTTGCGCTTTTTGAGGCATCGCGCGGATCCAGAACAACGCGGCTCTATTACAATGCCGACCGTGGCGGAGCCGTCTATTTGGCAAAAGAATGGGAAAGCGAGAGGCTTTTTGGAAGCGAGAGTGCGATCTGGTGTCCCTATTCGGACATTCCGCCGCTTCTTTCGGGGGCCTTTCTCGCCGCTGAGGACAGGCGCTTCTTTTCACACGGCGGCATTGATCTTGTCCGTACGGTGCGGGCTTTGGCAAATGAGGTGTTGCATTTTGAGAAAACCTTCGGCGCATCGGGGATCACGCAGCAGCTGGTCAAAAATCTTACGGGTGACAAGGAAAAAAGCGGTATGCGCAAGCTGCGTGAAGCCTACCGTGCTCTTTTGCTTGAGAGAAGCTACAAGAAAGAAGACATTCTTGAGCTCTATCTGAATATCGTTCCGATGGGCGAGGGGTGCATCGGTGTCGGTGCGGGGGCAGAGCGTTATTTCGGAAAAAAGCCCTCTGAGCTCAGCGCGGCCGAATGTGCCTGCCTTGCCGCCATTATCAACGCGCCTGCACGCTATAATCCTGTCGATCATCCTGCGGAAAACGAAAAAAGAAGGCGCGTTGTGCTATCCGAAATGCGTGATTTCGGTGTAATTGATGAAGAGGAATATCAAAAGGCACTCTTTGAGGAGATCCGCGTGCTTCCCACCGGTGTTGCAGAGCCCGGGCACATTCTTTCCTGGTACACCGAAACGGTGATAGACGATGTGCTTTCCGATCTTTGCCAAAGGGGTGGGTACAGTCGCGCGGCGGCAATGCGCCTTCTTTACGGGGGAGGCCTTGAAATTTACACGCTGGTTGACCCTGAGGTGCAGGCTGTGATGGAGGAATCCTTTTCGGCCTTTTCGGCACAGGACGGTGTTCAATATGCGGGAACGGTCATTGATCCTGCGACAGGGGATATTCTCGGTATTATCGGCGGCGTTGGCAAAAAGACGGGAAACCGCCTTTTAAACCATGCCACCGTGCCGCATGCACCGGGATCGGCACTCAAGCCGCTTTCTGTCTATGCACCGGCGATCGATGGGGGCATCATTCATTCGGCGACCGTGCTGGATGATGTGCCGCTCTCCTTCTATGAGGGAGGCGTGCGCGCCTGGCCGAAGAACTCCCCAGAGGTATATATGGGGCTTTGCGACCTCGGCACAGCCATTGCAACCTCCAAAAACACGGTTGCGGTCCGTGTGCTTCGCATGCTGGGGAAGGAAAAATCGTATGCAACCCTTTCTCACGCCCTGCGCCTTTCGCATCTTGTACGAGCCTCAACCGCATCGGACGGGCGGCGCGTTTCGGATCTGGATGAAGCCCCTTTGGCACTCGGGCAGCTTTCTTACGGGACGACCGTGCGTGAGCTGACCTCTGCGTATTCCGCGCTTGCAAAGGACGGCACCTTCAAAAAAGGGCGCACCTATCTTGCCGTGTACGACAAAAACGGTGCGCTTCTTTTATCGAATGAGGGGGAGAGCGAGCAGGTCTTCAAAAAAACCACCGCATCGATCATGACCAAGGAGCTGGAACGGGTTGTAAAGGGGGGCACGGCGAACGGTGTTCGGCTACCCGGTGGGATTCCGGTTGCCGGGAAAACCGGTACGACCACGCTTGGACGGGACAAGTGGTTTGTTGGCTATTCGCCCTACTATCTTTGCGGGATCTGGTGTGGCTCCCCCCTTTCTACGGTGAGCGTGGCAGGCCGCCCTCAGCTTGCCGTTTTTAATACCGTAATGGGGCGCTTGCACAGAAAAATTGCCGAGGAGGGAAATGCACAAAAGGAATTTTCGCTTGCAAGCGGTGTATATGAATGTCGCTTCTGCCGTGACGGAGGAGGGCTCATGACGGTGGATTGCCTGCATGACCCGAGAGGCGACCGCTCTACTGTCGGCTGGTTCACCGCCGACACGCTTCCGACAGCACCCTGCCGTTGCCATGTGGGGGTGCTATGCGCCGAAGGGGGCGGTGTAGTGGCGGAGGTGGACGGCACGCCCATTTCGCTTGCCGGGCGTGATGGCGTTCCTCTGCGGCGATACGGACTTATCCGTGTTGAGGATCGGGCGTTCCCGAGTGAGGTTGTGATAAGTGATGCCCAATATGTGTACCGCACGCTTGCGGGAGGACTTCCGAGCCTTGACCCGAGCCGACCGTATTTTGGAAACATCATACCGAGCGGAAGCTATGCGGGAATCAGCCGCACGGCGGACGGCCGCCAGTTTAATTCGGCCTATATGGAAAAGCAGCAGGATCTGTTCTTGCACTATGAGGGACTTTTTGAATAAGCGATAGGCCGGGTCGGCTTGACCCGGCCTTTTTTTATATAAAATTGTGGCATTTTCGAAGAAGGTGTGTTACAATAAGAAAAAAGAAGGGAGGGATGCAAGTGGAATACCGTCTGATACGCTCGGGGCGCCGTACCCTTGCCCTTGAGCTTTCGGAGCAAGGAGAGCTGATCGTACGCGCTCCCAACGCCGCACCCCTTTCGGATATTGAAGCATTTGTTCACGCGCATACCGCCTGGATCGAGAAGCATAAAAAGAAACGGGCGGCGCGCTCGCTCCCGCCCCTGACCGAGGAAGAAAAGCGCGCCCTGCGCGCACGTGCGCTCTCGGATTTGCCTTTGCGGACCGAGCGATTTGCCGAGCTGATGGGCGTGACGTACAGTGGCGTGAAAATCACCTCCGCAAGACACCGCCTCGGGAGCTGTAACGATCGGCGCGGCATTTCCTATTCCTATCGGGTCATGCAGTATCCGACCGAGGTGATCGATTATGTGGTGGTGCATGAGCTTGCACACTGTATTGAAATGAACCATTCCTCGCGCTTTTATGCCATTGTTGCGCGCTATTTGCCGGATTATAAGGAGCGCATCCGTTTGCTCCGTACGCATCCGAGAGCCATTTGAGAGGTGAACGATATGAGCTTTCCTGTTCCGGCCCCGGCCCTGCGCGCCCTCTTTCTCCTTGAGGATGCGGGCTATGAGGCCTATCTTGTTGGCGGATGTGTGCGTGATATGCTTCGCGGTGAAAGACCGCACGATTTCGATATGGCGACGATTGCCCACCCTACCGAGATTCTTTCGGTTTTTCGGGACTTTCGGACACTTGGAACCGGAATTCGCCACGGGACTGTAACGGTTCTTTTGGATGGGATGCCGCTTGAGATCACCACCTATCGCACGGACGGTGCTTATACCGACCATCGCCGTCCGGATTCGGTTTCCTTCTCCCGCTCCATTGTCGAGGATCTTGCGCGGCGGGATTTCACCGTGAATGCGATGGCCTATCACCCGATCCGCGGTCTGTGCGATCCGTACGGTGGGGAGAATGACCTTGCAGATGGCATTATTCGTGCGGTGGGAGATCCGCAAGCTCGCTTTCTTGAGGATGCGCTGCGCATTTTGAGAGCCTTGCGCTTTTCGGCTCGCTTTGGTTTTTCGCTTGAGGAAAACACTGCGATGGCGGCGCGTTCTTCGGCAAAAACGCTTTCCGTGATCGCAAAGGAAAGGATCCGCGAGGAGCTTTTCGGCCTTCTTACGGCCGAGCATGCCGAGAAAATTCTTTCGGAATATGCCGATATCCTCTATACTGTCCTTCCGGAGGGGAGGCTTACAGAAAGCTTTTCGCGCGTGCCTGCCGAGCTTCCTCTGCGAGCGGCAGAGTATCTCTCGGAAAGCGGCGCGGACCGTGCTGCTGCGGCTCTTTCCCGCTTAAAAACGGACAACAAAACGCTCTTTCGCGTGCAAACGCTGATCCGCCTTCTGAAAGCCGATATTTCTCCTCGCCGTGCGGATCTTTGCCGCCTTTTGCGCGCTCATGGTGAGCGCACTCTTTGCGATGCGCTTTTGCTGCGTGATGCGCGTGGGCTTGACGGGCGCGCCGTTTCGGAGGAGATTGACCGTATCCTTGCAGAGAAACTCCCATATACCCTGCGTGACCTTGCCATCACGGGGGATGAGGTGGTTGCAAAGGGGCTTTTTCGTGGGCCGGACGTAGGGAAAATGCTCGAGGAGCTATATACGGAGGTCATCGAAGGACGGCTCGAAAACAAAGCGGATGCGCTGCTTGCTTATATAGAAAAAAGCAGGATATGTGTGTAAATTTGTTTTTTTGCAAACAATACTTTGCTAAAATTCGTTTTTCGGCCCAGAGCCCTTGGCTTTTTGAAAAAAATTTCTTTTTTTCGTAAAGAGCCTATTGAAAAACAGAAACACTTGTGCTATATTTTAACTATAAGTATGCTCGCGTGGGGAGTGCCCACAGCGGAAAGGGGTTTTCATGTTAGCAAAAGCGTATGCAACAAGGCTGAGTGGTGGGAACGGATACCGCCGTTTTATGGTTTTTTGGCATTTCCTTCTTTGGATTGCCGTAACCGCCGTGGGATTTTTCTACCTGGTTGAAAAGCTTATCGAACTTAATATTGAGGCGATCTCGGGTGTTCTGAAATCTATTTCGGATGCCGGTGCGGTTGTCACAAAGCCTCTTTTCGATATCCTTGGCGGCCTTCTGCCGATTAACGGATCGCTTGAGATACTGATGATTGCGGTTTTCCTTCTCTGGGTTCTCCTTTTCTGGGCCTGGGTCCGTCTTTTCAGGGTTCGTTACATATGCTGTGTGACCAATGCCGGTACCGCTATCTATTCCGGCAAGATCTTTCAGTCCTTTATCCCCGGCACACTTTCGGTCGAGGTGGATGGGGAAGCAATGCTGCCTTATGCCTGGTTTACCGATAAGGAGATGTCCTTGGCAGCCAAGGCAACTCTCCGCGTCCGTGCCAAATCGATCGCTCTTTTCGGTGAGATTGCGATTCCCGAGCCTGTGGTGGAGGAGCCCATCGTAGAGGAGCCTGTGGTGGAGGAAGTGCCCCTAGAGCCTGCCGAGCCCGAAATTCAGATCATTATCCGTGAGGCACTGGAAAGAGAGGCCGCCGCGGTAGCAGCACCTCTTGAGCCTTATGCGCCTGCCCCCGTGCCCGCACCGGCTTCTGCACCCACACCGGCCCCTGCTGCGCCGGTCGAATCCGCACCGGCTCCTGCTGCCTCCGAGGAAGGCGATGACGATGAGGAGGAGCTTGGCGAGATCCGTGAGGTGACGGTGGACGGTAAAACCTTCCGCATGGTGATCCGTTACAGCCGCAGCTTTACCGCACGCGTGATCCAGGCGCCCGATTTCCTTAAGAATTATTACAGCGAAATTAAGAATGAGCTGATGTCCTATGCGCTTGTCAAGTCGCGCATCAGCTGGAAGCATGATGCCTTTAACCGTGGCCGTCTGCAGCTTGCCAAGCTTGTTGTGCGCGGCAAGAGCCTGTGCCTCTACCTTGCCCTCGATCCGAGTGCTTATGAGGTGGAGAAATACCATCAGATCGACCAGAGCGGCAAGAATGCGTATGCTAAGGTGCCGATGATGGTGCGCATCAAGAGCGATCTTGGCCTGCGCAAGGCAAAGTTCCTGATTTCCGAGATGATGGCCAATTACGATATCGAAAGAGGAGAGATCGAGGATCTGGATTACGCCTCTTGGTATGCGTATAAGGACACCAAGACGCTGATTGAGGAAAATCTGATTAAAGAGCTTGAAACTCCCGAAGAGGAATAAAAAGAAAAGCCGTCTGCCAGGCAGACGGCTTTTTCATTTGTCAATAAGGCGGCGGAGCGCTTGATAGACACGTTTGTTCGCATCGTGCAGGTCAAACCGCGCGGCCCCCGATTCAAGCGATCCTCTAAAGTCACTATCCTCTAAAATTCGCTTGACATCCGCCGCAAGCCCCTCTCTTGAAAGATCGCTTTCCCGCTTAAAAAGAGCGGCGCCTGCATTCGCAAGAGAGAGGGCATTCTTTGTTTGGTGATCATTTGCAACGTGAGGAGAGGGGATGAGAATGGCGGCGCGCCGTGCGCGCGCCACCTCGCTGACCGTCATGGCTCCCGCACGGCAAATGATCAGATCGGAGGCGGCCATTAAAAGCGGGATCTCATCAAGATAATCTAAAATTTTAATTCGTTGTGGGAGATGGGTAAAGCGCGCTTTTGCCGCATCTCGCATTTCCTCTCCGTATCGCCGCCCTGCACCGTGAATGTGATAGATTTTTTCGCTTTTGAGAACGTAATCCTCGAAAAGATCAAGCACCGCGCGGTTGATTCCCTCTGCACCGAGGCTTCCTCCGAAGGAAAGGATCAGCATGGCATCGCTTGGAATATGAAGCCGTTCCTTTGCCTCCTTGCGCGTGGTTTTTGAAAATCCGCCGCGCAGAGGATTGCCGACATGCAGAATTTTCTTGGCCTTTGGCAGATACGCTGCCGCTTCCCGAAAATTGAGGAGGACAGAGTCCACCCGCCCCGAAAGGCGCTTGACGGTGAGGCCCGGGATGGCGTTGGATTCATGAAGCGCGGATGGGATCCCAAGGTCGGTCGCCGCTTTCAGGATCGGCCATGAAACGTAACCGCCCGTCCCTACCACAAGCTGTGGCTGAAGCTCCTTAAGAAGCGTCCGTGCCCGTAGGGGGGATACCAGCGCGAGATACAAAGCGCGCAGATTTTTGAACGAAAGCGAGCGCCTGAAGCCCGCCGCTTCAATCGGATAGAACGGATATCCTGCCGCCGTAACAAGCTTTTCTTCGATCCCCGTCCTTGTTCCCGCAAACAGGATCTCAACATCCTTACGGTTTTCCTTCATTATTTCTGCGATGGCAAGAGCAGGGGTTACATGCCCTGCGGTACCGCCGCCGCAAAGAAGTATCCTCATAGCGCCTCCTATCTGTATGAAAGAGTGGAATCGCGGGAGATGGAAAGCAGTATTCCCATTTCGGCAAAGAGCATTAAAAGAGAGGAGCCCCCGTAGCTGAAGAAGGGGAGCGAGATTCCCGTGTTCGGAATGGTGTTGGTGATAACCGCGATATTAAGTAAAACCTGAATGGCCACCTTGGCGGTAATGCCGAGGGCGGCCGTGCGCGCGAAGGTGTCGTGATGGCGTGTTCCGATCTCAAAGCCGCGCCGAATAAAGAGAAGAAAGAGGAAAAGGATCAAAATAGCGCCGCAAAACCCAAGCTCCTCACAGGTGATGGTGAAGATAAAATCGTTGGCGGGCTCTGATACCCAGCTGTACTTCAGGCGGCTTTTACCGAGCCCAAGTCCAAAGAATCCGCCCGATCCTATCGCCATAAGCCCCTGCAGAGTCTGCCATCCTCCTTCCAGAGGATATTTGGCAGGGTTTTGCCATACTGTGAGGCGTTCCTTGGCGTAATCTAAGGAAAAGGCAAGTGCACCCAC
>JAZNDG010000062.1:0-18160 GCA_045587985.1 Eubacteriales bacterium
AAGCCCCACGCTATTAGGCCCCCTTGTGTAAAGGGGGCTCCCGCAAAGCGGGTGGGGGATTGTGTCCCACCGCAGAAGAAAAACCGATACGCTGTGGCTTTTGGCAATAGACAAAGCGTATTTATATCCCCTGCTATGGCAGGGCACAATCCCTCCGTCACGTTCCGTGCCACCTCCCTTTACACAAGGGAGGCTTGTAAAGAGCAACGAAGCCCCCGGCAATTTATGCCTGCGAGCGGGAGGTTTCGAGCATACCCCTCTTAATATCCCACAGCTTCTTCGACAGGTCCACATAGTAGCGGTGGGGGTTTTCAAAGCGGCGGACCTCCTCCCAAAGAGTGGCGACCTCCGAAAGGCAATAGTCGCGGATCTCCTTGACGCTCGGCGAGGAATAGACACACTCGCCGCCCTTGAAGACGGGAACGAGGAGCTCACGCAGGGTGTAGTCGGTAAAGGTCTTCTTTTTCCAAGGGGAATCGGGATCGAAGATCTCAAGCGGTGAGGAGGTATCGATCACCTCATCGTAAACGGTCAGAAGATCGGCCGAGGCCATGCCCTTCTTGTCATAGATACGAAAGACACGCTTGTAGTGGGGATTGGTGATCTTGCCTGCGTTCTCGCTGATCTTGATCTTGGGGATCACGGTGCCATCCGGCAGCTCCTTGGCCGTGAGCTTATAAACACCGCCAAAGACAGGATCGCTCTTTGCGGTGATAAGACGCTCACCGACACCGAAGGCATCTATGCACGCGCCCTGCGCGATGATATCGCGGATGATATTCTCATCAAGAGAGTTCGAGATCACGATGCGGCAGTTATGAAGTCCTGCCTCGTCCAGCATCTTACGCGCGCGCTTGGTGAGGTAGGCGATATCCCCCGAATCAATGCGAATGCCGCAATGGGTAATGCCGCACTCACGGAAGGCGCGGATGGCGTTCGGAATACCGCTGCCGAGCGCGTCATAGGTATCCACGAGCAAGGTGGCATTCTTTGGATACATTTTGCAATAGGCAAGGAAGGCCTCGTATTCGCTATCGAACATCTGCACCCAGGAGTGGGCCATCGTGCCGGTGGCGGGGATGCCGTAATCTCTGTCGCTGATGGTGCAGGCGGTGGAGGAGCAGCCGCCGATAAAGGCGGCACGGGCGCCGAGAGAGGCGCCGTCTGCCCCCTGCGCGCGGCGAGAGCCAAACTCGGCCACAGGGCGGCCGCCTGCCGCACGGACGATGCGGTTCGCCTTGGTGGCGATCAGGGACTGGTGGTTAAGGGCAAGGAGAATATAGGTTTCGATAAACTGCGCCTCGATCGCGGGGGCGCGGACGGTCAGGATCGGCTCATTCGGGAAAATGGGCGTGCCCTCCGGCACCGCAAAGATATCGCCCGTGAAGCGGAAATTTGCAAGGTACGAGAGAAAGCCCTCGTCAAAGCAACCCTTGCTGCGGAGAAATGCAATATCCTCCTCGGTGAAGCGGAGCTCCTTGATGTACTGGATGACCTGCTCAAGCCCTGCGGCAATGGCAAAGCCGCCGCCGTCCGGGATCTGGCGGAAGAAAACGTCAAAATAGGCGATCTCCTGCCCCTTGCCGAGAACATAATAGCCGTTGGCCATTGTGAGCTCGTAAAAGTCACAGAGCATGGTGTTGTTTTGCTTGGTGTTCATGATTCTTTCCTCTTTTTATGCTTCAAAGTGGTAGGTGGGCACGATCTCTGCGATCAGACTGCGCAGATCGGCAGAGGCCACCTCTGCCGCCGCACGAAGACCGAGCAGCTGCTCCTCAAAGCGTTCCTCATCAAATTCGATCGGCCGTCCGATCGAGATCGAATCGTTGGCGGTTTTGGCCATTCCCTCCTCGGCCATCAGGCGCTCCTCATACAGTTTTTCACCCGGGCGGAGCCCTGTGATGCGGATCTCGATATCCTCACCCGGTACAAGCCCCGAAAGCCGCACAAGGTTGCAGGCAAGGTCGTAAATCCGGACGGGCTCACCCATATCGAGGACGAAGATCTCGCCCCCCTTTGCGTAGGCCCCCGCCTGCAAGACAAGCGACACCGCCTCGGGAATGGTCATGAAATAGCGGATGATATCGCGGTGGGTAAGGGTGATCGGCCCACCCTCGGCAATCTGGCGGCGGAAAAGCGGGATCACCGAGCCGTTTGAGCCGAGGACATTGCCAAAGCGCACGGCCACAAACTCGGTCCTTGAGTGGCGTGCGGCCGACTGCACGATCATCTCGCAGATGCGCTTGGTGGCCCCCATTACGTTGGTGGGATTCACCGCCTTATCGGTCGAGATCATAACAAAGCGCTGCGCGCCGTAGCGGTCGGCAGCCGACACGACATTTCTTGTGCCGAAGACGTTGTTTTTGACCGCCTCGGCAGGCGAAATCTCCATCAGCGGCACATGCTTGTGCGCCGCGGCGTGGAAGACGATCTCGGGACGGTAGGTGGCAAAGATGCGGTCCACCGTGCCGGGATCCCGCACGCTTGCAATGAGGGGCAGAATATCCAGCTCCGGATGGTGGCGGCGGATCTCCTGCTCGATCTCATAAGCATTATTCTCATAAATATCAAGAATCAGCAGCTTTTCGGGACGGTGGGTGGCGATCTGACGGCAAAGCTCACTGCCGATCGAGCCGCCGCCCCCCGTGACAAGCACGGTCTTCCCCTCGATATACCCCATCACCGAATCAAGGTCCACCCGCGTCTGCTCACGGCCGAGAAGGTCGGCCACGTCCACCTCGCGGAGCGAATTGACCGTTACCTGACCGTTGACAAACTGGTAAATGCCGGGCAGAATCTCGATCGAACAGTGGGTGGGCACGCAGATATCGTGGATCCTGCGGATGGCACTCTTGGGAGCCGAGGGCATAGCGATGAGGATTTTGGTAACGGCATACCGCTTGACGATAGCGGGAATATCCTCGGTGGTCCCAACCACGCGCACGCCGTTTATATAGGTTTTTTGTAAGGTTTCCTTGTCATCCGCAAAGGCGACCGCATGCATAGTGACGTGCGAGGAGTTGCGGATCTCCCGCAGAAGCATGGCCCCCGCGTCCCCCGCGCCCACAATCAGGACGCGCTCTCCGTGTGCGCGATGGGTGAGAACGGCACGGTGTGCAAGATGGAAAAGACGGCGGAAGGTACGCCCGGCAGCCGCAAGAAGGAGAAAGCATCCGACAAAGAGGACGGCAAAGCGCCAATCGGCAAGAGCGGCCGGAGAAAGAAGCGTATAAAGAAGCGTAAGGAGCAGCAGCACGGCCACCCCCAGCACAAGGCGCATGGCGTCCAAAATCCCGAAGGAGGAAAGATGGATGGCCGAGAGGCGCAGGGCTGTGAGAATCATGAGCCAGACAAGAAGCACGCAGAGAAGGAAGGCAGGATCCAGCTTCAGAAGCTCGGCAAAGAAACGGACACCCGTTGGCGCGTGCAAAAGAGATGCGAAGAAAAGGGATGCAAAAAGGCAGGCAATGTCATAAAAAATGATGCAAAGGTGGCGAAGAAGATTGTTGCGCAGATGGGGGACAAGGCGACCCATACCGTTCTCCTTTCCGTTTGGCGCGAAGAGCGCCACTTTGAGCATATTTCTGTATATAGGTATATTATATCACAGTACAGTACGCTTTGCAAGTCTATAATTGAGGGGGCTGTGGGCGGCTTTTTCCTTATTTTAAAAATCAGCCGCGGTGGGTTGACTTACGTGTCTTTTTTTGGTATAATATTTCTCTGGTAAATACAAGCCCTCATTACGAGGAAGGAGATGCTTTATGAAATACGATTTTGGCGCAGTAGAGGCCAAGTGGCAGGCAAGATGGGAGAAGGAGGGAGCCTTCCTTGCGAAGGACAAGAGCGAAAAGCCCAAGTTCTATGCACTTGTTGAGTTTCCCTATCCCAGCGGTGCGGGTATGCACGTGGGGCATATCAAGGCCTACTCCGGCCTTGAGGTCATCAGCCGCAAGCGGCGCATGCAGGGCTATAACGTCCTTTTCCCGATCGGGTTTGACGCATTCGGGCTTCCGACCGAGAACTACGCCATCAAGACGGGGACCCATCCCCGCCGCGTGACCGATGCAAACATTGCCCGCTTTACCGACCAGCTTAAGAAGGTGGGCTTCTCCTTTGACTGGACGCGCGTTGTGGATACGACCGAGGAGGACTACTACAAGTGGACGCAGTGGATCTTCCTTAAGATGTTTGATGCAGGGCTCGTCTTCCGCGATCAGGCGCTCGTCAACTACTGCCCGACCTGCAAGGTGGTGCTCTCGAATGAGGACAGCCAGGGCGGCAAGTGCGACATCTGCAAGAGTGATGTGGTGCAGAAGTCGAAGGACGTGTGGTATCTGCGCATCACCCGCTATGCCGACAAGCTTCTTTCGGGCCTTGATACGGTGGACTACCTGCCGAATGTCCGTCAGCAGCAGGTCAACTGGATCGGTAAATCGACCGGTGCCTTTGTGAACTTTGCCCTCACCGGCAAGGAGGATGCCCTGCGCATCTATACCACCCGCCCCGATACCCTCTTTGGCGTGACCTTTATGGTCATGGCGCCCGAGCATCCGCTGATCGACAAGTATGCGGGGGCGATCGCGAACATGGACGAGGTGGAGGCCTACCGCGAAAAGTGCGCGAAGAAGACCGAGTTTGAGCGCACCCAGCTTGTGAAGGATAAGACGGGCGTACGCCTTTCGGGGCTTACCGCCACCAACCCGGTTTCGGGCAAGGAGATCCCGATCTATATTGCCGACTACGTGATGATGGGCTACGGCACGGGTGCCATCATGGCCGTGCCCGCACATGACGAGCGTGACTATGAGTTTGCCAAAAAGTTCGGCATTGATATTATCGAGGTCATCAAGGGCGGGGACATCGCAGCTGCCGCCTATACGGGTGACGGCGAGATGGTCAACTCGGATTTCCTCAACGGATACAGCGATAAGGCAAGCTCGATCGAAAGAATGATCAAGGAGCTTGAAGCGCGCGGCATCGGTGAAGGCGGCGTGCAGTATAAGATGAAGGACTGGGCCTTCAACCGTCAGCGCTATTGGGGTGAGCCGATCCCGATCGTGCATTGCCCTGCCTGCGGCATTGTTCCCGTACCCTATGAGGAGCTGCCGCTGCGCCTGCCGAAGGTTGAGAACTTTGAGCCGGGCGAGGGCGGCGAATCTCCGCTTGCCAAGATCGAGGAGTTTGTGCGGTGCTCCTGCCCGAGGTGCGGTGGGGCTGCACGGCGCGAAACCGATACGATGCCCCAGTGGGCAGGCTCCTCCTGGTACTTCCTGCGTTATATCGACCCCCAGAACCGCAAGGCGCTTGCCGATCCCGAAAAGCTTGCCTACTGGCTGCCGGTTGACTGGTATAACGGCGGTATGGAGCACGTGACCCGTCACATGATCTATTCGCGCTTCTGGCATAGTTTTCTTTACGATATCGGGGCTGTTCCGACCAAGGAGCCCTATGCAAAGCGCACAGCGCAGGGTCTTATTCTCGGGCCTGACGGCGACAAGATGTCGAAATCGAAGGGCAACGTGGTTGACCCGCTTGACATCGTGAACGAATACGGTGCAGACGTTCTGCGTACCTACGTCCTCTTTATGGGCGACTACGGCTCGGCTACCCCCTGGAACGAAAACTCGGTCCGTGGGTGCCGCCGCTTCCTTGACCGTGTGGCAGATCTTTACGACATGGCAAGCGGCGAGGGCGCAACCCCCGCGCTTGAAGCGGCCTTCCATAAGACGATCAAGAAGGTGACCTCCGACTTTGAGGAGATGAAGTTCAACACCGCGATCGCCGCGCTGATGGAGCTGCTCAACAAGATCGCCGAGGTGGGGCATCTTACAAGAGATGAGCTTCACACCTTCATCTCGCTGCTCTGCCCGGTTGCCCCGCACCTCTCCGAGGAGATCAACGAGAAGCTTGGCAACAAGACACTTCTCTCGCTCTCTGCCTGGCCGCAGTACGATGAGGCCAAGACGGTGGATGCAACCGTTGAGGTGGCTGTGCAGGTGTCGGGCAAGCTGCGCGACCTTCTGACGCTGCCGATGAACTGCGATAAGGACGAGGCCCTCTGCCGCGCCCGTGCCCTGCCGAAGATCCGCGAGATGATCGAGGGCAAAACGGTCGTGAAGGAGATCGTGGTGCCCAATAAGATTATCAACATCGTGGTGAAATAAGGGCTGCACATTTTGGCATAAACGAAAAGAAAAGGAGATATGGGGCTCTACCCTCTATCTCCTTTTTTCATCCTCGCACTCCTCTTGCTTTTAAGGTTAAAAGCCTTTGGCATAAACGAAAAAAGCACCCGCCGCAGCGGGTGCTTTTTGTGTTTTAGTAGAACAAAATATCGGTATAGGACGGATACGGCCAGGCCGAATCGGGCATTTTTTCCTCCATCGCATCGACAGCGGCGCGCAGCTCTGCCATCTTGGGGAGCACCCTCTCGGCAAAGAGGTTGGCAGCGCGCGATACCGGCACGACAGCAACAGCCTCCTCGGCAAGTCCCTCGACCTCCTCACCAAGGCGCACGGCCTCGGCCAGATGCTCGGAAAGGTAGGAGGCAAGCCCCTGCTCATAGCCCGCATCGATCAGCACCGAGGTCTTTTTAAGGACCGAATCCGAAAGCATTCTCGTATATTCGACCACGGCGGGCGCGATCTCGCGGCGGACCATGTCAGCCATGGTCAGGGCCTCGATATGCACGGTCTTAACATAGTTTTCATAAAGGATCTCGGAGCGCGAGGCAACCTCCTCACGCGTGAAGATGCCGTGGCGGGCAAAGAGATCCACGTTCTTTTCATCAAGGTAGTGTGAGATGGCCTCGGGGGTGGTACGGCGCTCGGCAAGGCCGCGGCGCGCAGCCTCCTCTCTCCACTCCTCCGAGTAGTTATTGCCGTTAAAGACAATGCGGCGATGCTCACGGTAGGCACGGCCGATCAGCTCGCCAATGGCGGCATTCAGATCCTCGGCCTTCTCCAGCTCCTCGGCAAAACGGTCAAGGATCTCGGCAACGGCGGTGTTCAGAACGATGTTCGGCCCTGCCACACTCGCAGACGAGCCGAGCATACGGAATTCAAACTTATTACCCGTAAAGGCAAGGGGGGAGGTACGGTTGCGGTCGGAATTATCCCGCGGGATCTTCGGAAGGACCGAAGCACCGATGTCCATCATCGCCTTTTTCTTTTTGGTATAGTCGATATGCCCCTCCGCGATCGCATCAAGAACGCCGGTCAGCTCATCCCCAAGGAATACCGAGAGAATGACAGGGGGTGCCTCGTAACCGCCAAGACGGCAGTCGTTTGAGGCCGAGGCAACCGAGATGCGGAAGAGGTCGGCATATTCGTCCACCGCCACAAGCACGGCGGTGAGGAACAGAAGAAAGCGCATCATTTCCTCGGTGGTCTTGCCGGGGCGGAGGAAGTTCGCACCGTCCCGCGAGCCGATCGACCAGTTGTTGTGCTTGCCGCTGCCGTTGACACCCGCAAAGGGCTTCTCGTGCAGAAGGCAGACAAGGCCGTGGCGGCTTGCCACCTTTTTCATCATCTCCATCGTGAGCTGATTGTGGTCACAGCCGATGTTGGTGGAGGCATAGACGGGGGCCAGCTCCTGCTGGGCGGGGGCAGCCTCGTTATGCTCGGTCTTGGCCATCACGCCAAGCTGCCAGAGCGCAAGGTCAAGATCGTCCATATACGCCTTGACCTCGGGGCGGATCGCACCGAAATAGTGGTCATCAAGCTCCTGGCCCTTCGGCGGACGGGCACCGAAAAGGGTGCGGCCGCAAAGGCGCATGTCGCGGCGGAGGCGGAAGAGCTCGTGCGGGATCAGGAAATACTCCTGCTCGGCACCCACGCTCGTCACAACGCTTGCCTCCTGCCCAAGGGCGGCAAGCAGACGCGAGGTCGAGCGGGCCACACAGTCCATCGAGCGCAGAAGGGGGGTCTTCTTATCCAGCACGGCACCGCCGAACGAGCAGAAAACGGTGGGGATATAAAGTGTCCCCTCCTTGACGAAGGCGGGGGAGGTGGGGTCCCAAGCCGTATAGCCGCGCGCTTCAAAGGTGGCGCGCAGGCCGCCGTTCGGGAAGGAGGAGGCGTCCGGCTCACCCTTAATGAGCGTCTTGCCCGAAAACTCCATCAGGATGCGGCCCTCTCCGGCAGGCTCAAGAAAGCTATCGTGCTTTTCGGCCGTGATCCCGGTCATCGGCTGGAACCAATGGGTAAAGTGCGTAGCCCCGCGCTCCATCGCCCAATCGCGCATCGCGCTTGCCACCGCATCAGCTACCTCGGCCGCCATCGGCTCACCGTTCTCCACCGTTTTGCGGAGTGCTGCATACACATCGGGCGCAAGCGTGCGCTTCATCACCTCATCACCAAATACCATTGTCCCGAAAAGCTCGGGCAGGCGGACGGCGTTTTCCATAGATCGCTCCTTTAAGTAAGAAATGTCAATACTATACTATTATATATTATAGTGCCTGCACGTGATTTGTCAAGCGCTTTCCGAGAAAAGATGAAAATCCCCCCGTTTCCCGATTGACAAAGGGGGGATTTTCCTTTATAATAGACAAGTGAGTATTTAAAAAGCAAGGAGTTCTATGGACTATATTACGCTGGACCTCGAGTGGAACCAGGCCTATATGCAGCAGGCCCTGGCGGTGCAAAAGCGCATCGGCGCACACCTGCACGGCGAGGTGATACAGATCGGCGCTGTCAAGCTGAATGAGGAGATGGAGATCATCGGCAGCTACAGCATTATCGTGAAGCCGAAATTTTTCTGCAAGCTGCACCGTCACGTGCGTGACTTAACCGGTATTACCCAACATATGATCGACCGTGGGACCCCCCTGCCCGAGGCGGCCGAAAGCTTCCGCCGTTGGTGCGGCAAAAGCTTTGTGCTTCTCACCTGGGGGCCGGATGATGTACCCATGTTCCGCGAGAACCTTGCGGCCCACAAGATCTCCTCCGAGTGGCTTGACTGTGACTACGACCTGCAAAGGATTTACAGCCGCCAGCGCGAGGGGGGCGCCGAAAAGCAGCGCTCGCTTGAATTTGCGATGGAGGCGCTGGGAGTGGAGCAGACTCTGCCCGCGCATGATGCCTTGAACGATGCATACTTCACCGCCATGGTTGCCGAAAAGCTGGATACGCCCGAGGGCGTCAGGAATTACGGCGAGCGGGGCGAAAGCTTCCTCTTTGACAGGACCTACGGAGATGCCGATATCGGCGAGGTCGGCTACGAGAGCGTGGAGGCCATCCTTGCATCAAGCGAGGCCGACCTGACCGCCTGCCCCATCTGCCATACCCGCATGACCGTTCTCGGCAAGATGCTGCACGGCAGATCGCACCGCTACCGCACGCTCTGCCGCTGCGAAAGGGACGGAGATATCTTCGTTACGCTGAAGGTGTTCTCCAATCATGACAACACCTTCCGTGTCCGCAAGATGGTGACGGTGGCCGATCCTGCCGAGTGCGAGGCCTACCGCAAGAAGCTTGAGGAGGCCGCCGCCAAGCGCAGAAGAAGACCGCACCGCAGAAGAAAATCAACCAAAGCCCCTTCCCCTGCCACAACGGCAAGCGAGGGTTAAAGAAAAAGAGAGCCGCACGGCTCTCTTTTTTTAATCCTTCCTCTCGGGTATATACTCCATAATATCCTCGATACGGCAATCAAGCGCCGTGCAAAGCTTATCGAGTGTTTTGGTTTCAATATTGTCGTTCGCCCTCAAACGGCGAACCGTCTTGCTGTCAATGCCGCACCGCTCCCGAAGCGCGTAGGTGCTGATCCCCTTTTCCGCCATCGTCTGCCAAAGCTTACTAAATACGATCATTT
Organism: Eubacteriales bacterium; assembly: GCA_045587985.1. GTDB lineage: Bacteria > Bacillota > Clostridia > Oscillospirales > CAG-272 > UBA1740. Next base: position 9,817 of record JAZNDG010000062.1, read on the forward strand.
TAATACCTCCATATTGACATTTATTATTATGGGGGTTATAATCTTGTTTATTAAGGGGATATAACCCCCATATATAGGAGGTGCGATGTATGGAGCTTTTTTAGGAGCTGGTAGATTCTTATGAAAGAGAGCATTTTTATAAAAGTCTTGCTTTGAATAAAAACGATCTCAAGAATATATTGGATGGGGAGTGCTATAAGGCCTTGCGCGAGATACGCGGAATCATTAGAAATGACGCGCTTGATGATGCAGACTGCTTTGAGATGATCGAAAAGATCGTATGCCTGTTAGAGGAAAAGGGGATCAACTGTGGGGGCAGGCACGATTTCGGTTAAGCCGTGAAACAGATAAAAAAGAGAGCCGCACGGCTCTCTTTTTTTAGTCGGCGTCCTGCCCTTGACACCGCCTCGGTTTTATATTATAATATAGTTTGGTGTTTTATCACCGCGAAAAGAAGGGGGGATGACCAATGACGGCAACCGTACGCATGGCCTGCAAGGAAGATCTTGCCCTTCTTGTATCGCTTGAGGCCGCCCTCTTTCAGGATGCGTGGCAAAGGGGCGCGATCGAGTCCCATCTTGCATCAAAGAGCGCGGTTTCTCTGATCGCCGAGGGGGATGGGGGCGTAGCGCTTGGCTATCTCCTTGGCCTTTCGCTTTTTGGGGAAGGAGAGCTTTTGCGTATCGCCGTGCTTGAATCGGCACGCGGCGAGGGCATCGGGAAGCTTCTTTTGCAAGGTTTTGTTGACATATTGAGGCAAAACGGCGCAGAAGCGTGCTTTCTTGAGGTGAGGCGGAGCAATCTTTCTGCCCTTGCACTTTACCGTAGCTTTGGCTTCCTGACGGTGGGGGAGCGGAAAAACTACTATAAAAATCCAACCGAGGACGCGCTTCTTCTTTCGTGCTGTCCGCTTTGAGGAATACGATGTATCTTTTATCGATTGAAAGCTCCTGTGACGAAACAGCAGCCGCCATCGTCAAGGAGGAGGACGGACGGCTCACCATCCTTTCGGATATTGTGGCCTCCCAGGCAGACACCCACCGTCTTTTCGGCGGCGTGGTTCCCGAGATCGCATCCAGGGCGCATAGCGAGGTGATCTCGCGCATTACCTACGAGGCCCTCTCGGAGGCAGGCGTTTCGCTTTCCGACCTTTCGGCCGTGGCGGTCACCGACCACCCGGGGCTGATCGGGGCGCTGCTTGTCGGGGTGAACTTTGCCAAGTCGCTTGCCTTTGCAAACGGCCTGCCCACCGTGGCGGTCGACCATATCCGCGGACATATCGCGGCATCTTATTTTGACGAGGAGCCGCCAAAGCCCCCCTTTCTTGCCTTTGTGGTATCGGGTGGGCACACCGCCTTCTATCACGTGAAGGACTATACCGATATCGCCGTCATCGGCACCACGCGTGACGATGCGATGGGCGAGGCCTTTGACAAGGTGGGCAGACTGCTTGATCTTTCCTACCCTGCGGGCGCCGAGTTTGATAAGCTTGCCACGGTCGGCTTTTGCCGCGCCTTCCGGGAGGAGGTGCCCGAGGGAGCGGACGGCGAGCACCCCGTGGTGCGCTCCTTTGCCGAGCTCTTTCCCAAGACGCCTGCCGCGGCCGCGTTCCCCCTGCCCTCTCCGGCACTCGGTGGGGATACGCTTGATTTCTCCTTCTCGGGCTTAAAGACGGCCGCTGTGAATCTTCTCCACCGCTTCCGGCAGAGGGGGGAAGAATTTGACCGCGCCCTCTTTGCCGCCGCCTATACCAAGGTGGCAACCGATGCGGCGGCGAAAAAGCTTTCCGAGGCACTCACCGCCTACCCCGGGCACACGGTGGTTCTCGCGGGCGGCGTGGCCGCCAACTCCCACCTGCGCGCACGGCTCATGACGGTGGCAAGACAGCACGGGGTGCGCTTGCTTCTTGTTCCGCGCAGGCTCTGTGGGGACAATGGGGCCATGATCGCCGCCGCCGGCTACTACGAGCTCTTGGCAGGGCACACCGCCCCGCTTTCACTCAACGCATCCGCCGCCGACTGACGGTGGAAAACCCCTTTCCACCGGTGGAAAACTTTGTCTTCCCTCCCGAAAATCCTTGTAATTTCGCCGTCCTTCGACACACACGCGGTGGAAAACCCTGTTGAAAGAGTGCAAAACTCCGTGCGTTCCCCCTGTCTATCCCACCAAAATCTTCAGCAAACGGACGATACAGCTATGAAAGAAACTCTCTATACCGTGAAGGACGAGCGCCGTGCCGAGCTTTATAAGGCAGGGGCGCTTGCCGAGGCTACGGCTGACGATCTGCGCGTGCTCGTTGCCCTCTTTTCGCTTGGCAGGGCGGGCGCCGATGCGCTTTCAAAAAGCCTTTCTCTTGCCGAAGCCGCCGTCACGGCCTCGCTTGCCTTCTGGCGGGGTGCCGGCATTGTAACAGTCATCGGCAAGGAAGAAAAAAAGCCGTCCGCAAGGGGGGCGCAAAGGCGCGAGAACACCCTGCGCGAGGCGGGGGCCGAGGAGCTTGCCGAAAGCATCCGCACATCACACCTTTCGGGGCTGATCACGGCGGCCGAGCAGCAAAGAGGGCGGCTCTTTAACCGCACCGACCTTTCGATCCTCGTAGGGCTTTCGGAGGAGCTTGGGCTTGACGGCCCCTACATCCTCACCCTGCTTGCCTACTGCGATGCGCAAGGGGACGGAAGCCCGAAGCCCATGCGCTATCTTGAACGGGTGGCCCTCCGCCTTTCGGAGCACGGCATCACCACCTGCGCGGCGCTTGAGGAATACATCCGCCGCGAGGAATCCCTGCGTACGGTGGAGGGAGGACTGCGCCGTATGTTCGGCATTGGCAGCCGCAAGCTGACCGAGCGTGAGGAAGCGGCCTTTTTGAGGTGGACGCAGGAATACGGTTATGACGAGGAGATCATCGGTGCCGCCTTTGACGTAACGGTGGACGCTACCTCGCGCGCTTCGGTTGCCTATACGGAGAAGATCCTTGCCCACTGGCATGAGGCGGGGGTAAAAACGCTTGCCGAGGCCGAGGAGCTGCTCACGCGTGAGCGGAGCGCGCGCAAGAAACGGAGCGAAGGGCCAAAAAAGACGGCCGAGCCCAAGAGCCGAAGCTTTGATGCCAACGATTTCTTCAACCGTGCCGTTGAAAGAAGCTTCAAGGCCGATAAAAAGAACGACTGATCCTACATAATAAGGAGATACCTATGGGATACAACATCGAAAACTACCGCCGTGTCCGTGCGGCGTTTGAGGAACGCCGCCGAGAGGCGCTCGATACGGCCGAGCGGCATGCCGCCGAGGTACACGCGAAGATCCCCGAGCTGCGCGAGATCGACCGTGCCCTCTCGACCACCGGGATGCAGCTCTTCCGCGAGGCGATGGCGGGGGGGGACGACCTTGCAGAGCGGCTTTCAAGGATCCGTGCCGAGCACGAGAACATCAGGGCTATGCGTGAGGAGCTTCTCTCCTCCTACGGCTTTCCGAAGGGATATACCGAGCCCGCCTTTCTTTGCGACTGCTGCCACGACACCGGCTTTTTTGATGCCAATATGTGCGATTGCATGAAAAAGGCGCTGCTTGAGGAGGGCATCCGCTCCTCGGGCATCGGGCGTCTTATCCGCCGCCAGAGCTTTGATAATTTCTCGCTTGACTATTATAAGGACGACCCTGCCGACTTTGGCCGTGCCGAGTACGCGCTCTCGCATGCCAGGAGCTATGCCGAGGGCTTTGGCCCCGAATCGGGCAATCTCCTGCTTGTGGGGGCGACCGGCCTTGGCAAGACACATCTTTCGACCGCCATTGCAAGGACCGTGCTTGAGCGCGGGTATGATGTGGTCTATGAAACCATCGGCAACGTGATCTCAGATTTTGAATACGACCGCTACAAATCCGGCTACGGCGCAAGCGAGGCGAAGGGCGACCGCTATCTTTCCTGCGAGCTTCTTTTGCTTGACGACCTTGGTACCGAGCAGACGAATGCCTTTGTGCTCTCCACCCTTTATCACCTTATCAATACCCGCTTAAACCACGGCAAGCAGACGGTGATCAACACAAATCTCAAGGGCGATGAGCTGAGCGCGCGGTACGGTGACCGCATCACCAGCCGCCTGCTTGGGGAATACGAGGTGCTGGTTCTGTCGGGAAACGACATCCGTATGCAGAAGAGATAAAGGACAGCAAGATAAAAAAGGATGCAACGGCCGTTGCATCCTTTTTTGTTTGATTTTTTATTTGATCCTCACCGAAAACCGCCCGTGGCAGAGGGGGCAGACCACCGTATGCTCGCCGCTCTTTTTCGGCAGGCGCAGGGTGCGGTGGCAGGCGGGGCATTTGCGATAGATGTGCGTTTTTCTGTCACGGAAGCGGTGGGCGGTGCGAAGAATGGGACGGAGGAGGGCACGCGCCATTTTCAGAAAGAGGGCGTTTTCTCTCCATCTTTTTTGTCTGTTCCTTGAGAAAAAGCGAAAGAAATAGAGAAAAAGCAGCACCCCCTCCGCGATATAGAAGGCATAATGGCGGAAAAAGAGGTTCAGGATAAGGAGTGCAAAGATCAGAAGGTAAAGGAAGCGGCCGAGCGCATCCGGGCCGTACCGCCCCTGCATAAAGCGCGCAAAGCGCACAGAAAGGGGCACGCGGGGCTTTTTTTCCTTACTCATATCACAGGTCCTTTCTCATAAGACGGGGGTGCGGAGGTGGGCGTGCCCTCGTACGGCTCCTCATAGCGCTCAAAGTAGCCGGGCAAAAATTCGGTATAGTAATACGAAAGCAGGCTGCAGCCGCGCATAAGCGCCGAAAGGAGCAAGAGGGTCAGAAGAAAGCGCAGAATGGAAAAGCGGGGGCGCTGTGGGCGGGAGGTACGATACACACGGAAGGGGCCAAAGGGGCCGTATCCCGTATAATAGGTGCCGCCGCCCTCCTTTTCGCTCCCTCCGTAGGGGTTGCCCGTGCCGTAGCCGTAAAAGCCGCCCGTTCGGTAGTAGGGGTTCCCCTCGGCTCCCTGCCCTGCCGTTTCCTTTCCGGCACGGCGATCCCTTATGAGATCGTAGGCGGTGTTCAGCTCCTTCATTTTTTCCTCGGCCTCCGGACTGCCGCCGTTCAGGTCGGGATGATAGACGCGGGCAAGACGGCGGTAGGCCGCCGTGATCTCCTCATCGGTTGCCGTTTCGCTGACACCGAGAACGCGGTAAGGATCCATCTATTCCCCTCCCTTCACATACTTTTTTTCATTATAACACAGATTTGTGAAAAATGCGTGACCGCGAGATAAATTTTCTCCCCCCTTGCTTTTTTCGCCCGCGCGCGGTATAATGAAGAAAAAAGAGCGAGGTGCTTTTTTATGACATACGAGTTAAAGCTGCCGGGCGTTGTCCGCCATCTGCCCATCTGCCCCGTGAACGAGAATCTCTCGATCGGTGCCTTTGTCCTCTTTGGGGATGTGGAGCTGACAGAGGCCTCGGCCGCGGCGCTTGCAAGGCTTGCCCCCCCGCATGACGTGATGATCACGGCAGAATCGAAGGGGATTCCGCTCATCTGCTCGATGGCGCGTATCATGGGCGAGAACCGCTATATCCTGGCTCGCAAGGGGCCAAAGCTTTATATGCGTGACGTCATTCGCTACGAGGTGCAGTCGATCACCACCGTGGCGCGCCAGGCCCTCTATCTTGACGGCTATGATGCCGCCTATATGAAGGGCAAGCGCGTTCTCGTGGTGGATGATGTGATCAGCACCGGCGAATCGCTGAATGCCCTTTGCGGTCTTGTTGAGTCGGCCGGGGGCACCGTGGTGGGCAAAATGGCCGTTTTAGCCGAGGGGGATGCCATTGGCAGAGAGGACATTACCGTCCTTGCAAATCTGCCGCTCTTCCATCCGAACGGCGAGCCGATGTAAGATAAAAGCTCTATTTTAACGTGTAAGAAAGGCGCAAAGGGACAGTATGTACGGATACGTAAGACCGCTGTGGGACGAGCTGCTTCTTAAGGAGATCTCGCTCTATCGCGCCTTCTTTTGCGGCCTTTGCCGCGCAATGCGTAAAAAAACCGGTCTTCTTTCCGCCCGCAGTCTGCGCCATGAGTTCGTCTTTTTGGCGCTTTGCCGCACCCTTTACGGAGAAGATAGGGTGACGGCGCGCTACCGCCGTTGCATCAAGCACCCCCTTGCTCCCCACCTTGAGGTGGATGAAAACGGGGGGCTTCTCTATGCCGCTGCGGTCTCGGCCTTGGTTTCTTTTATCAAGAGGGAGGACGACCTTTCGGACAAGGGCTTCCTCGGGCGGACGGCGGCCGCCCTCTTTCTTCCGGCAGCCGCCCTCTCAAGGCGGCGGGCACATCTCCCGCTTCTTGAGGGTGAGCTTGATTCCTGCGTTCTTGCGCTTTGTGACTGCGAGATCAACCGAGAGGCATCGGTGGATATCCCTGCCGACATTTCGGGAAGGATGATGGGCCTTATCTTCTCCTCCTCGCTCTCATCTGACGGCGGGGTGCTCTACCGGATCGGCTATCACCTTGGAAGGCTCATCTATATGCTTGATGCCTTGGACGACCTATGGGAGGATGAGAGGAGAGAGGGCTACAACCCCTTTCTTCTCCTGTACGGTAAGGACATGAAGCGCCTGCATGAGGATGCCTCCGTCAGCCTGCGGCTTGAGCTTGCCGAGCTTTCTTCCGCAATCAAGGAGCTGCCGTTTGATAGGGAGCCGGCCATTGAGCCGCTGATCAGAAATATCGTGTACCTTGGCCTGCCCACCGAGGCAGAGCGGGTATTAAACAAGCTTTCGGGAGGGCAGGACGCGTGACGGATTCTTATAAAATTCTGGGCGTTTGTGCGGATGCAAGCGATGCGGAGATCAAAAAGGCCTACCATGCGCTTGCGCGCCGCTACCATCCCGATAACTATGCAGGCGATGAGGTACGGCTTGAGATGGCCAACCGCAAGATGCGGGATATCAACGCAGCGTACGAGGCAATCATAAGCGCGCGCTCATCGGCTACAAAAGAGGCAAGCGCCACCGCGCCCGCGGGCGAAAAGGAAGCACCGCGCGAAAAGAAGGAAAAGCGCGCGCCGAGAAAGGAAGCAAGGGCGGCGCCTAACTACAGCAATCTGCGGATCATGATCAACGGCGGAAGCTACGAGGTGGCACTCTCTGAGCTTTCCCTTGTCCCGATGTCGGAACGAGGGGCCGAATGGCACTATCTTTCGGGGCTTTGCCACCTTGGCATGCGCCATATTCACGACGCCTTCCGTGAGGTGAACGAGGCCTGCCGCCGCGACCGCAGGAACGCCGAATACAAGAAAACGCGCGAGGAAATGAAGAAAACGGCCGCCGGCTTTGGGCGGGAGGCCGAAAGGGAAAAAAGGCGGGACGCGGACATCAGGATCGAGGGCAAAAGACCGAAGAAGGACGGTTTTTTAAAGAGAAGCTTTCTCCGTACCATCGGGATGGAGGACGGCAAATGTTAAGGAGTAAGGAATGAAAATAGGCTTTGTTTCGCTTGGCTGCTCAAAGAACCTCGTGGATACCGAGGTGATGCTGCACCGCCTTCTCTCGGCGGGCTATGAGATCACCCCGGATGAGACCGAGGCAGACGTGGTCATTATCAATACCTGCGGCTTTATCGGAGATGCCAAGCAGGAGTCGATCGACAATATTCTCGATATCGCATGGCTGAAGGAGCATAAGAATCTGCGTGCGATCATTGCCACCGGCTGTATGGTGGAGCGCTACCGCGAGGAGGTCATGCGTGAGCTGCCCGAGGTGGATGCGCTGCTCGGCGTTGGCAGCCTTGACAGAATCGAGGAGGCGGTGGCGGCCGTTCTGCGCGGCGAGAAATACCTGCATTTCGGGGATAAGAATACCGCCCCCATAGGCGGCGACCGTGTTCTGACGACCCCCGATCATACGGCCTACATAAAGATCGCCGAGGGGTGCGACAACTGCTGCACCTACTGTGCGATCCCCGCGATCCGCGGGCGCTTCCGCAGTCGGCCGATCGAGGAGATCGTGGAGGAGGCAAGGGGGCTTTCGGAGCTCGGGGTCAAGGAGATCTGCCTTGTAGCGCAGGACACCACCCGCTACGGCCTTGACCTCTACGGGAAATACAGCCTTGCCGAGCTTGTGAGGGCGATCACAGAGGGGACCGACATCCCGTGGATCCGCCTGCTCTACTGCTATCCCGACAAGATCACCGATGAGCTGCTCCTTGAGCTGCGTGACAACCCGCGGCTTCTGCCGTATATGGACATCCCCGTCCAGCATATTTCGGACAGGGTGCTGTGCGCTATGAACCGCCACGGGGACGGCGCCACCATCCGCGCCGCGATCACAAGACTCCGTGAGGCGGTGCCGGATATCACCCTGCG
>JAZNDG010000063.1:0-9719 GCA_045587985.1 Eubacteriales bacterium
CTTCCTTTAAGGCACGGCCAAGGCGGTCACGCACGGCTGTATTGCCGAAAAAATCCGGGAAAAGCATACGTACTGACACACCTCCTTTGCCTGACAGCTCTATTGTATCAAATAAAACGATAAAAGTCAACCTCGCGCGCGAGGAAATTCGAGGGGGACGGGAATGGCGGCAAAGGGCTGGATTTCCCCGGAGCGCGCCCGGCATATTTTTTGAGAAACGAGAGGGGGATGGCCGAAAACAGGTGATTTTGTAAACAAAACCTAACCTCAACTCTCAAATCTCGCCCGAATGCTCCGCGCGTATTCGGAGGGGGACATGCTTTCGTGCTTACGGAAAAAGCGCGTGAAATAGTGGACGGAGGAGAAGTTTAATTCCTCGGCGATCTCGGTGATGCTGCGCTTCCCCTCACGCAGGAGTGCCTTGGCGCGCTTTAAGCGCAGCCGCGCCAAGTGCCCCATCACGGTATCCCCCGTCAGACGGCGGAAGTCCTTCGTGAGGGTGGTCTTGTTCGTGCCAAAGAGAAAGCATAATTCAAGAAGAGTGATCCTCTCCCGGTAGTTATTTTCAAGGTAGCGCAGGATCTCACCCGTTCTGAGCCCCTCGGATGCGTGCTCGCCCTCGCCGAGCGGCTCTGCCTCGTTTTCGCGGATCAGCTTGATAAGAAAGCATTCAAGCAGATTCTTGATCAGCTGATCGGCACCGAAGGGGAAGTCCTCGCGCTTTTTCATATCGGTGCGGTTCGGGATATCGTAGGGGGGCAAAAAGACATTTCTCCCCTCCTTAACGATCTCCACCAGCATTCTTTGCAGGGCATCCGAGAGCGGCACCGGGCTTTTGGCAAAGGGGGAAAGGCGCAAGGAGTCGCACTCAAGGCCGATGATGATAATGCTGGGGGCGGTGGTATTGCAAAAGAGGGCGTGCCATTCCCCTGCGGGATGAATCAAGAGCTCGTTCTTTGAAAGCCGCCCCGAAAAGGCAGGGCTCTCCACCGTGATCTCGCCGTTATCGACATATACCAGCTCGCAAAACGGGTGGCTGTCGGGCTGTGAGGAATAGCCCTCGGGCATCTCAAAATACTGCATGTTGGCGATCCTCGTAACCGAAAGCTCGGTACGGAAGCCGTGTAGCCCCGCATTCTCTGTATATTCCATGCCGCACCTCCCGAAAGAATGATGACTATACATAGTATAGCATCATAAGGGAGCGCTGTAAAGAGCGATTGCCAAAAAGACTTGAAAATTCGCCAAAAAATTTACGATTGTGCAAAAAACAGTTTCTTTTTTCTAAATACAAGGCGCGCGCGATGCCTTATAATGGAATCAGCAAACTAAATAAATTCTACAAAAGGAGTCAAAACCATGCAGAGAATTTGTATTCCCGATTATGAGTACAAGGAAAGAATCGCCCGCGCTGCCGCCCTCGTCCGTGAGAGAGGCCTTGATGTGATGGTTGTTTCCTCCACCGAGTCCGACTATGCCAATGCCCGCTATTTCAGCGGCTTCTGGCCGCTCTTTGAGCGTGCCGGTGTTGCCATCTCGGCAAGCGGTGAGGCCGCCCTGATGGTCGGTCCCGAGTCGGCGATCTTCGCGGCCGACCGTTCCAAGATCGAGAAGATCTTCGTGCTCCGCGAGTTCCGTGAATCGGCTGACCCCGCCTACCCCGAGCTGAAGGCTGACACCTTTGGCGATGTCTTCAAGGCCATCGGTGTGAAGGGCGAGAACCTCAAGATCGGTCTTGGCAGCTACATTGACTGCACCCTCCCGATCATTGACGGTCTTAAGGATGCGTTCCCGAAGGCTGAGATCGTGAAGTGCGCCGACATCATGGTCGAGCTTCGCAAGATCAAGAGCGAGAACGAGCTTGCCTGCCTCAAGGAGGGCTTCCGCATCATCGAGAAGGCCACCGATGCTGTTATCGCCGCCCTCAAGCCGGGTGTGACCGAGCTTCAGATGGTCGGTATCGCCCAGAAGGTGATCTACGAGGAGGGCGCCGAGTACGAGGGCCTTCCCATGTACGTCTTCAGCGAGGAATCCACCCGTCACGCCATCAGCCGCTCCTGCTACCGTGAGATCAAGAAGGGCGATATCGTCCAGCTGAACCTCTCGGCGAAGATTGACGGCTATTCGCCCGCCATCGGCCTTCCTGTCATCATGGGTAAGCTCGAGGGTGAGCGCCGTGACCTCATCCAGTTCTGCCTGGATGCTCACATCTGGACCTGTGACCAGATCAAGACCGGCCGCGTTGCTGCCGACATCGCCAAGGACTTCCTTAAGAAGTTTGAGGATGCGGGTTACGCCAAGAACTATGTCTATGGCCCCTGCCACGGCACCGGTATGATCGAGGTTGAGGCTCCTTGGATGGAGACCAGCTCGAACTATGAGCTTGCCACCAACATGACCTTCCAGGTCGATACCTTCATCTCCGGCCCCACCTTCGGCTGCCGCTGGGAGAAGGGTATTGCCGTCAAGGAGAACGGCATCCTCTCGATGACCGACTACCTCGAGAAGAACGGCATCATCGAGCTTGATTTCTAATTTCCCCTTAAGGAGAAGCAGACGATGAAAATGGAAATGTGCTTCCCGCGGGAATTTGCGGATGCGCAGAAGCGCAACCTCCCGCTGGTAATGGTTGGCGGTACGGTTGAGTACCATGGCCCCCACTGCTCCTACGGCTGTGACAGCCTGATTGCTGAGGGTCTTGTCGATCTCCTCTCGAAGGAGAAGGAGATGATCGTGGCTCCCACCGTGCATTACAGCCCCTCAAGCTACGCCGTTGGCGATGAAACCAGCGGTACGGTGCACGTGGAGGAGAACGCCTTCGAGAACTACCTCTACTACATCTTCTACAGCTATCTTGCTTCGGGCTTCCGCAATATCTATGTGGTCATTCACCACCAGTTTGAGCAGGAGTCGCTCATGCCCATGACCCTCTCCTATATGAAGGCCGCCAAGCGCGCCACCATGCAGTACCTTGAAAAGACCAAGGGCCAGGGCTGGTGGGGCAGCGAGAGCTACGCCTCCTACTACGAGGAGCTTGAGGGCGATAGCAACCCCTTTGCCTGGATCAAGGTGATTCCCTCGATGTCTGCCGCCGTGCAGACCGCGGTGGGCTACGACCACGCAGGTGAATTCGAGTCCTCGATCCTGATGGCGCTGTATCCCGAGGCGGTGGATCTCTCCCGCATCGATGAAAAGTACCATTGGTTCACCCAGAGCGCCCGCAATGCCACGCTTGAGCATGGCAAAAAGATGGTGGAGCTGTCGCTGGAGTATCTCCGCGGCGCCATCAACTAATAGAAGAGACGACATCTTACGGTATAACCGAAAGCAAGAGAAGGTAGGCTCGCCTACCTTCTCTTGCTTTCTTTTTCCGTTTTCGCACTCGGACATATGAGATTGCGTCTCTTGCATGAAAAACGGCCAATTTCCCCACAGTCTGCCGCCTTTTTGCCATCGCATTTTGTTTTCTTTTCCCCTTTTGTGCCATTGTGCAAATTTTCTTAAAAGGTCCTCCTTTCTTTTGTGCAAAGTGACAATTCCTTTTTTGTCAAAAATTTGGTATAATAAAGAGTGTAAGGACAAGTCTTTTTGTGCACAAACGACAAAGGAGGGAGAGAATGTTCAAGGTAGGCGACCATATTGTATATGGGCTGAACGGCGTGTGCCTGGTGACCGAGGTTGGCCCCTCACCCTTTGATAAGGGAGATGCGCGCACCTACTACATTCTGCGGCCTGTTGGCAGTCATTCCTCCTCTGTGATCTATACCCCGGTTGATAATGACCGTGTGCCGATGCGGCTTCTTATGTCGGCAGATGAGGTGGAGGCTCTGCTTGCCCGCCTTTCGGAGATCCCCACCCTGCCGATTCCGACCGAGAAGGCACGGCGGGATACCTACCGCGCCGCGATCGTGGCGGGGGAGCCTGAGGCGTATGTTGCGGTCATTAAAACCATTCTCGGCCGCCGTGCCGAATTTTTGGGCACCCAGCGCCGCCTCCCCGAGTTTGAGATGGAGTATGACGGGCTTGCCCGCCGCCACCTTTATACAGAGCTTTCGCTCGTTCTCGGCCGTCCCTTTGAGGAGATGGATACCTACGTGCGTGAGCGCATGGAGGCATAGGACGGAAAAGATAAAAAAGCGCCTTTTTACAAGGCGCTTTTTTTATTAGATGCATGATGCTTACTGCATTTCGGCAAAGGCCTTCAGTGCATACTCGCAAATGGCGTGATCCTCTTCCCCTGTGCCACCGCTGATACCAAGACCGCCGACCATAACCTCCCCACGGTAGAGCGGAACACCACCGCCGAAGGCCACGAGGTCCTCAAGCTTATCAAGGCCCTGGAAGGTGCCGCCCTTTGCCACGAGCTTTCCGATCTCGAGGGTGGACATCTTGACCGAAACGGCCGAGAAGGCCTTTTTGATCGCTACGTCAAAGCTGACAAGGAAGGCCCCGTCCATCACGTGCACGGCAATGGGGTTGCCCGCCGTGTTCGAAACGGCGATCACGGCACGCATACCGATGGATGCGGCATACTCTTCAATTTTCTCAATCAGGCGCTTGGCCTCGGTAAGATCGATCATAGGCTTTTCTCCAAGCTCGGCAAGGACTGCGCGCACGATGCCGTCTGTATTCTGCGGCGCACTCGGCGCGGCTGCGGTGGGCGCCTTCTCACTTGCGGGTACCGTATCGGTACGCTCGGCACGGTAGTCGGCATTCGTGGCAAGGGCCGAGAGAAAATCGCCAAGGCGGTTTAAGTAGGCGGTCGCCGCTTCCTTTGCGGGATAGACGCGCGCGCATCTTACAAAGGCGCGCTCGGCACGGCGGGCTACCGTAGCGGCGAGGTGTGCGCGGGCCGATTCCTCATTGAGCGAGATGCCCACGGGGCAAGCCGGTACCGCAAGCTGCCCGATCCCGCGCTCCAGCGCCTCAATCTCCTCCGCCTTCGGAAGCTGGACAGCAGAGCCGCCCGTGCGGATATATTCGACAAGCCGAGAGAGCACACCTAACATGGCGGCCAGCGTTTTACAGTGCGGGCCCGCACCGCTGAGGGCGGCAAAGCGCAAGGTAGCCGAAAGCTCCTCGAGCGCGCCGATGGCCTCAAGCCGGATATCATCTTTTCCGATCGGTGTCGGGGAGGCAAGATAGGTCTTGCCCGCGTCACCGCGGTGCTTCTCTGGCATGGTCGTGCATCCTTTCTATAATATTACAAGTCTATTCTATAATAAAGTAAAGGCAAAGTCAATAGTCGCGGTGCTATTTTTCAAAAATTCTTTTGTTTTTTCACAAAATATTCCTTGAAAGTGAAGAATATTTCCGCACAAGGCTCGCGTTTTCGGCAATTTCGTCCCTGTGCTTTTTGTACATTCCCACGATCACGCAATCCTTTTCCTTGATGGAGGAAAAGGCCAGGCGGAAGGCTTCATCGGTTTCCTCGGGGGTCCTTGATAAGCGCCCCGCGCCCAGGATCTTCAGAACCAGGCAGGGCTTTTTTGTATCCCTTATGGCCTTTAGCATCGGCTCACGGTCAGAAAGGAAGAAGGCTTCGCCATTTGGCGCGGGCAGGGGCGCCTCGCCCTCTCTTGTATCGCGCGAGAGATTGAAAAGAGAGGCCATATAAAAGTCGATCGGCCAGCCCATCCCCTCGGCAAAGGAGATGACCTCGGGCATGTGTGTGCCAAGCCCGGTCGGCACGCCCGTATCGCGGATAAAGGAGAGAAGCCTTTCGATCTCTTTTATGCGCCCCGCATCGTAGAGGCGGTCTGTCACCGTGCCGTGCAGATAAACGGCCGAGGCACCTGCCTCCACCACCGCGCGGATATTATCCTCATACGGCAAAAGAGAGGGATCATTTTGCGTAAACCATTTCATTTTTCCGCCTGCACGGAAATAACGCTCTGCAATTTTGGCAAAGCGCTCATCTCCGCGCATTTGAAAGACGGTCAGCCCCTCCGCCTCGGCGGCATGGAGGGTATCGAGAATTCTTTCATCGTCAAAATACGCGCGCATTTCAAGGTCGGTTCCGCTATCGTAATGCGATTTTCCGCAGAAGGGATTGCTGCCGATGATCAGCCGCGAGGTGGTAATACCGCAAAAATCAACGGTTGGCAGGCTTTTTTTCATTCATCCTTCTCCCATTCCAAAAAAGTCTTTAAATTTTGTCTTGTTTTGTTAAAAACACAGGATTTCCACCGAAAAGCAATGAGTTTTGCAATATAGAAACAGTTCTCTTTTATTCCTCGCCCCAGATTCGGCCGAACTCGCGCACCGCAAGCGAAAAATCATCAATCGCGCTCTTGATCACGGCAGGGTCGGTCATATCAATGCCGGCAAGCTTTAAGGAATCAAGCGGCGAGAGGCTTCCGCCTGCCGAAAGGAAGGCAAGATACTGCGGAACGTACGCATCCCCCTCCTCCTCGATCCTCTTGACAATGGTCGAGGCGGCCGAGATGCAGGTGGCGTACTTGTACACGTAGAAGCAGGAGTAGAAATGCGGGATGCGCATCCATTCCATTGCAATCTCGTCATCGATTGCCACCCTCGGGCCAAAGTAGTCCTTTACCAGCCCCCGATATACCTCCGAGATGCTCTCGCATACAAGCGGCTCACCCCTTTCGGTCATCTTGTGCAGCATAAGCTCAAACTCGGCAAACATGGTCTGGCGGTAAAGGGTGCCCTTATAAAGCTCAAGCAGCTGGTTGAGGAGCGCAAGCTTTTCTTCCTTTTCGGTAGCCCCCTTTATGCGGCGGCGAATAAAGAGCAGCTCGTTAACGGTTGAGGCGACCTCTGCCACAAAGATGGTGTAGTTTGCATCCTGCGGGGTGTTTTTGCGGTTTGAAAAATAGGTGTGCATCGAGTGCCCCGCCTCGTGCGCCAGGGTGGAAACGTCATCAAGCTTGCCCATGAAATTGAGGAGAATATACGGCTCGGTGTCATAGCCTCCCGCACTGTAAGCGCCGCTGCGCTTGCCCTTGCCGGGATAGACGTCCACCCACCTCCGCTCAAGAAGCCCGCTCCTTAAAATATCGGTGTATTCCTTGCCGAGCGGCTCTACGGCCGAGAGCACCTCGTTTACCGCCTCGCGGTAGGTAAAGCTGCCCGCCGCCTCGCCAGCAAGCGGGGCATAGACGTCATAAAGGTGCAAGCGAGAGAGCCCCAGCACACGGCGCTTGAGATCGTAATAGTCAAAGAGGGGATCAAGGCCCTCTCTGACCGTTTTGATGAGATTCAGATAGACATCGCTCGTCACCTCATCCCCAAAGACCGAGGAAGCAAGGCTGGATTCAAAGCGGCGGAGCTTTGCAAGCGTTACCTTCTCGCGGATGCGTGCGGCAAGCAGAGAGGAAAAGGTGTTGCCAAACTGGCGGTAGGTCTTATAGAGCGTGCGAAAGGCACTGCGGCGCACGCGGCGCTCCTTACTCATCATAAGCGGCACGTAATTTGCCGAGGTCAGGGGGATCGTCCTTCCCTCCTCGTCCTTCACACGGCCAAAGGAGAGGTCGGCATTCGCAAAGACAGAGTGGATCTCGCGCTGGCTGCCAAGGGCGGGGGCGAGGTCTGCCAATAGCTTCTCGTTTTCATCGGGCAGCATATAGGGGATCTCGCGGCGCACAAGGTAGATGGCGCGGCCATATTCCGAAAGGGCGGGGCAGGTGTCAAAATAGGCGGCAAGCACCCCACCGTCAATCTTCTGAATGGAGGGGGCCATAAAATAGGTGGCCGCACGGTAGGCATTTTCAAGATCGTGCATGCGAGAGAGCCGGCCGAGCGCCAGATTGTCCCCCTTGTCAAGATCGGAGGAGAGCATGGCGTATTCGTAAAGCCGCGTGAGTCTTAAGGAAAGCGCCGTATCGTCACGGAGCGCAAGCAGGAGCGCCTCGGCACTCTTTTGCATTTCGCCCTCGTGGCGGGAAAAGGCCGCGATATCCTCCTTTGCCAAAGCAAGCTCGGCTTCAAAATCGGCCTCGGTCTTATAGATGGCCGTAAGGTCCCAGCGGGCCTCGGCCTCTTGATCCTTTCTGTCGATATACAAGGCAATTCTCCTTTTCGTTTTCTTCTGTTTATTCTACCGCAAAATCGGCGGATTGTCAAGGAAACACCCCTCTTTTGGGGCTCTTTCTCTTTTTTTGTCGGGCGATGCTTGACACCAAGATTATTATATACTATAATAAACGTAAATTTGCACCTCCGAAGAAAGGGACATATAAAATGAGAATCGTGGTAAAGGTCGGCACCTCGACGCTTATGTATCGCACAGGGCATCTGAATGTCCGCCGTGTAGAGGCGCTCTGCCGTGTGCTTTCGGATCTGAAAAATGCAGGACATGAGCTGGTGCTCGTATCCTCGGGCTCGATCGGAATGGGGGTCGGCAAGCTCGGCCTTTCCGAGCGGCCCACCGATATCCCCACCAAGCAGGCGGCCGCCGCTGTCGGCCAGTGCGAGCTGATGTACACCTACGATAAGCTCTTTTCGGAGTACCGCCATACGGTTGCGCAGGTGCTCCTTACGGGCGCCGACATTGCGGACGAGGTGCACAGAGGGAACTTTCAGAATACGATGTACCGCCTTTTTGCGCTTGGTGCACTGCCGATCATCAACGAGAACGATACGGTTGCCACCGAGGAGATCGTGATCGGGGATAACGATACGCTTGCCGCTGTGGTGTCTGCTGCGGTCAGCGCCGATCTTCTTGTGCTCCTTTCGGATATTGACGGCCTTTATACGGCCGATCCGCATACCGATCCCAAGGCAGAGCGCATTCCGACAGTCGAGGCGCTGACGCCCGAGATCATGGCGCTCGGCGGCGGCCGCGGCTCAAGCCTCGGCACCGGCGGGATGCTTACCAAGCTCCGCGCGGCCGAGCGTGTGACCAAGGCGGGGATCGATATGGTTATTGCAAACGGCGACCACCCCGAAATTCTTTACGATATTCTTGAGGGGAAGCCGGTCGGCACGAGATTCGTAAAGGAGAAAAGGGCATGACCACGCATGAATTGATGGTGGCGGCAAAGGCCGCCGCCCCCACGCTTGCCGTCACCGATACAAAAACACGCAACGCGGCCCTTCTTTCAATGGCCGATGCGCTCATTCTTGACACCGAGGCGATCCTTGAGGCAAACCGCCTTGATCTTGCCGCCGCCGAGGGGCGTATCGCCCCCGTGATGATGGACCGCCTGCGGCTGGATGCGGGGCGGATCCTTGCAATGGCGGAGGGGATTCGTGCTGTGGCCGCCCTCCCCGATCCGCTCGGCCGTACACTGGCCGGCACCACGCGAGAAGACGGACTCCTTATTGAGCGTGTTTCGGTGCCGATGGGCGTGATCGCCATTATTTACGAAAGCCGTCCGAACGTCACATCGGATGCCGCAGCCCTTGCCCTGAAGGCGGGCAGCGCCTGCATCCTGCGTGGCGGGCGGGATGCCTTCCGTTCCTCTTTTGCCATCGTCACCGCCCTTCGCCGCGGCCTTTTGGCCTTGGACCTTCCCGAGGCGCTGATCTCGGTGGTGACCGATACGAGCCGCGCAAGCGCGCTTGAGCTTATGCAGGGAGAGGGCTACATTGACCTTTTGATCCCGCGTGGGAGTGCAGGGCTTATCCGCACCTGCGTGGAAAACGCCAAGGTTCCCGTCATCCAGACGGGTACGGGCATCTGCCATATTTATGTGGATGCCGCCGCGGATGAAGAGAAGGCTCTTGCGATTGTCGAAAACGCCAAAACCAGC
>JAZNDG010000064.1:0-6867 GCA_045587985.1 Eubacteriales bacterium
CGGCAAGATCGTAGGTGGTCTTGGTGATGGTGATGGGGTTGCCCGAAAGCATATCGTCCTGCATCGAGGCCACGTACCCGCGGATGCCCGCCGAAAGGGCCAGCACCATCGCGATGCCGATGATCCCGATCGAGCCGGCAAAGCCGACAAGGGCGGTGCGGCGGCGCTTGGAGAGCAGGTTGCGCGCCGAAAGGCGGAAGGCGGTAAAGAGCGACATCTTGGCCTTTTCGCGGCGCTTCTTTGTTGCGCGCAGAGCGTCCTTCTCGCTCATTCCCTCGGCACGCAGGGCGGCTCTTTCGGCCTCCTCACGCGCCTCTTCGCGCGCGGCGATCTCGCGGCACTCGGCGATCTCGTCCTCGGGGGTGAAGGGGTTGGTATCCTCGGTCACCTCGCCGTCAAGAAGACGGACGATGCGGGTGGAATATTCCTCTGCAAGCTCGGGGTTGTGCGTGACCATAATGACAAGCCGCTCACCTGCGATCTCGCGGATGAGGTCCATGATCTGCTTGCTCGTGGCAGTATCAAGCGCGCCTGTCGGCTCATCGGCCAAGAGGATCTCGGGGTCATTGACGAGCGCACGGGCAATCGCCACGCGCTGGCACTGGCCGCCCGAGAGCTGGTTCGGGCGTTTGTTGTACATTCCGCAAAGCCCCACACGGTCAAGCGTTTTCTTGGCACGGCGGGTGCGCTCCTCACGGTCGATCCCCGCGATCGTCAGAGCAAGCTCCACGTTCCCAAGGATGGTCTGGTGCGGGATCAGGTTATAGCTCTGGAAGATAAAGCCCACGCGGTGGTTGCGGTAAACGTCCCAATCCCTGTCCGAAAATTCGGCAGTCGAGCGGCCGTTGATAAAAAGGTTGCCGCCCGTATAGCGGTCAAGCCCGCCCACAATGTTGAGAAGGGTGGTCTTTCCGCAGCCCGAGGGACCGAGGATCGAAACAAATTCGTTCTTACGGAAGGAGAGCGATACCCCCCGCAAGGCCGCCACCGTTTCGGTCGCGGTGTAATAATTTTTGGTGATCCCTTCAAGTCTTAGCATGCGTTTTCTCCCTTAAGCGTATAATGAGTGATTATATTATAGGCGAACAGATGGGGAATTTCTACACTTTTTAAATAACAAGTTATGAATGAATTATAAATAAATGCGCGCGGGGGCGGCTTGCAATTCTTGTTGCCCTGTGCTATACTTTGTGTGTATTTTGTATTCTTTGAGAAAGGAGCCCTCCGATGTATTCAAGTGCGGATGCCGTCATGATACCCCTGATGCTTTCCATCATGCTTGTATCCTCGGCCCTTCTTTTTCTCCTTCTCCGCCACAGGGAGGGCTGGGTGCGTTCGCTCCCAACGGCGGCAATCGCGCTTCTTGTCCTTCTCCTTGAGATCGAGAAGCAGCGGCGGAACCTTCTTGGGATATATGCCACAGACGGCTTTGACTACTATGCCCTGCCCTTCCATTACTGCAGTCTTTTTTCCTTTTTCTTTCCGCTTGCCGAGCTGTGCGGCCGCCGCCTGCGCCGCATATTTTTACCGATCGCGGTTTCCGCCTCCCTGACCGTCACGGTGGGGCTTCTCCTTTCGCCGCAGATCATTCTCGGCAACGCAAGCGCGACCTTCTTGGAGCATTTCCGCCCCTTTCACGGCTTTTTATTCCATATGCTGGTCGTGTTTTACCTGTTCCTCACGGTGGCCCTTCACCGCTACCGCCCCGCACGCAGGGATCTGCTTTTCACGGCCACGGCCGTTTTGGTCTACATCGCCGTTGCGCTTCCGCACGCCTATTTGCTGAACGAAAATTACTGCAACTTCCTATGGAGTGAGATCCCCTTTGTCGAAGCGGCGCGGACCGCCGTTGGACAGGTGCCCTACCACATCGGTCTTTGCGCCGTTCTGATCGGAGTCACGGTCTTGTCCGGATGGCTGTATGCCGCAGCCTATCGGCTGGTTGTAAAAATCAAACAGAGAGAGGGTGCAAGATGAAAAGCAAAAAGCTTTCGGTCCTTGTGACGGGCGCGGCCTCCGGCATCGGGCGGGCCGCCGCTGCCTGCTTTGCCGCAAAAGGACATACGGTATATGCGCTTGACAGATGCAAGCTGCAGGCCGAGGAGGGCATCCTGCCCATTACCGCCGACATCACAAGCGAGGAGGAGCTGCTTGCGGTGGCTGACGCGCTCCGCCTGCAGAATATCGCGCTTGATGCGATCGTGTGTGCGGCCGGCATTCACCTGATGGCCTCGCTTGTGGAGAGCGAGCCCTCGGACATTCGCCGCCTTCTTGATGTCAACCTTCTCGGTACGATGATGAGCTGCCGCTACTTTCATCCGCTTCTCAAGAAGGATGGGCGCATCGTGCTGGTGACGAGCGAGGTCGCGACCTACGACCCCCTTCCCTTCAACGGGCTTTACAATGTTTCGAAAACCGCGCTTGAAAGCTACGCGCAGGCCCTGCGACAGGAGATGAACCTCCTTGGCCAAAGGGTCATCACGGTGCGGCCGGGTGCGGTGGCAACGCCGCTTGCGGGCGGCACGGGAAGGGCGGCAGAAAAGCTGGCCGAGGGGACCCGCCTCTTTAGAAAAGAGGCGCCGAGCTTTGCGCGGCTTACGGGGCGCTTTATGGGCGTTCCGGTCGAACCCGAGGTCATCGGGAGGCTGCTCCTTCGTGTGACAGAAAAGAAGCATCCGCGGCTTTCCTATGCCAAGCACCGCCATATCGGGCTTATCCTGCTTTCAGCCCTGCCGAAGCGGGTGCAGTGCGGCATTGTCAAATGGCTGGTGTCGAGGGGTAAATAAAGGGATTTTAAAGGAGGCGCCACCTCTCTTTGGCACCTCCTTTTTCTCTTTTTAAAACCGCCGGGAGCCCTTTATAAAAATTTTTTCGAAAAACATTTGACAAAAGGCGCATCTTATGCTATAATCACAAGTGCCTCAATGAGGCGCCGCCCATTTTATGCGGGTGTGGCGGAATTGGCAGACGCGTAAGATTCAGGTTCTTATGTCGGCAACGATGTGCAGGTTCAAGTCCTGTCACCCGCACCAAAGGAAAAAGGATAACCCTTGCGGTTGTCCTTTTTTCTTTTGATTCTACGTGCGGAGGTGCAGGACTTGAAGACGAGCGGTAGTGAATGACAGTCCGGTGGACTGTCAGAGCCGCGAGCGACCAAGCCGCGGAGGAAAGGCGAAATTCACTCGCCTTTCCTGACGCCGTGGCGCGACCCAGTCCTGTCACCGCGTTTTTGATGCAATATCCCTTGCGGATACTCTTCTTTTTTGATTCTACGTGCGGTGCGGCGGGACTTGAAGGGGAGCGGTAGTGAATGACAGTCCGGTGGAGGTGCAACAGTAAAAGCCGATACGGATTCATTTCCGTATCGGCTTTTTTCTGTGTTTAAAGGCAAAGCGCCCGGCGCGGGGGTTCACACCACGAACAAAACACAGGCCACGAGCACCAAAAGCAGCTTAAGGACAAGCTCTTTTGTGATAGGAGCCTTAAAGATCAGGCGGTCAAAGGCTGCAAGCACGATGACCGAAATGCCAAAGCTGAGCGGCGCCTGAATGATGATGGGGAGCTGGGTGGTGTTAATAAGAGCGAGCAGCTCCGAGATCATGGAGGCGGCGGCATAGGCAAGCACCACAAGGAGCGCCTGACGGGACATGCGGGGCCTTACGGCGGCAGGCCCCCTCTCCACCGCCTTCTTACCCGCCTGCCTTTTCCCAAGAAGGTAGCAAGAAGCGAGGCAGAGGGCGCCCAAAAGAACGCAGAAGCCTGCGCAGATCGCAAGATAGTGCAGCTTACCAAACGCGGGGCGGTGGGTGGTAAAGAGGCTGTAAATCACAAGCGCAACGCCGTTTGTGAAGAAGATGGACACCGAAAGGAAGCGGAAGAGCCGCGGATTCCCCTTCTCCCGCCTTCCCCCTCCGAAAAGGTTTAGGGCGAGCACGGCCGCCACCAGGGCAAGCCCAAGGATCTTCGGCAGGCTCATCACGTTTCGCACAGGGTCAAAAATAAGACCGTAGAGCACCGAGAGGGTGATCGTGCCCATGCGCGCAAAGCCGATAAGCAAGGTTAGGCTCCCCGCCGATGCACCGACAATGCAAATGACGGTGGTTAAGAAGGTGGCAAGGGCATATGCCCCCGCAAGCAAAAGAACGAGAGCGTCTGTGCTTGCAAACTCAGAAAACGTACCGCCGATGAGAAAGACGGCCGCCGCGATCACCATGGTGGCAAGAAAGGAGATGACGATAAAGCGGAAGCTGGCCGCAAGCCCCTCTCCGCCGCAGCGCCGATCGTACTCCTTGCGGAGAAGCGACATCACCGAAAGGAGTATGGCCGAGGCAACAAGAAAAAGATACGGGATCATATTTAAAGGACGTCAAAGAAGCCCATCGCCTTGAGCTTTCCTTCAAGCTCGCGCACCTGCTCGGCAGTCGGGTTTGCGCCGGGATAGACGGTGATACCCATGTCATAGCCCATAATGGTCATAATGGCCTTCCAATAGGAAATGCCGTTGCCGATGGCGGCCGCAATGATGCTCTGAAGCTTGTGCTGCTTCTCTCTTGCCTCATCCATACGGCCGGCCGAGAAGGCGTCATAGATGCCGACAGCAAGACGGGGCACAAAGTTGTAGGTGGTGCCGATCGCGCCGTCTGCACCCACCGACAGACCGCAGATCATGGTTTCGTCAGGCCCGTTCAGGATGTTCATCTCGGGATGGGCGGCGCAAACGCGGCCGAAGGTAAAGTAGTCGGGAATCGTGAGCTTAATGCCGTAAACATTCGGGATCGAGGCAATCTCGCTTGCAAAGTCGACCGGGCTGCCGTTGAGAACCCCGGTGATATAGGCAAACACCGGCGCCTTGCTCTTCTCGGCAAGCGTGCGGTAGTAGCGAACGGTATCGGGCATCTTGTAGTACGAGGTGAGCGAGGGCGGCAGGGAGGCCACGGCATCCACCCCCTCGATCGAGTTGGCGTGCTCAAGCAGATCCATCGTTTCATCAAAGTGGCCGGCGCCGATGTGCGCCATCACCTTGCCTCTGCCCTCGTTGGCCTCAATGACCGTCTCCAGCATCTGCTTGCGGGTCTTGGCAGGCAGGACGGTGCACTCGCCCGTGTTGCCGCCAACGTAGAAGCCGGTACAGCCGTTTGCCAGCTGGTAATCCACCATCTTCTTGACGGTCGGCTTAATGACGTTCAGATTTTCGTCATACACGCTGAAGATCGCGGGCATGACGCCGAGAAATTCTTTTTTCATTGCTTTGCTCCTTATCAAGTGAAGTTCGATTGCCGGTGCCCGCCGTTTGTGTGGGCACGCTTCCATTATAATGTCTTTTTTCATAATAACAAGAGGAGCGAGAGGGCAACTCTTCTCGCTTCATGTCCTTTTTTTGCAGTTTTTTCGGAAAACCGCTTGACAGTAGAGCCACCGGGTGCTATAAAGAAAAAAAGGGGGGCTTCCTTATGCGGTTTTTCTCGCGTTCTCATAAAATACAGGTCGGCACAGCCACACTCTCGGTCCATCTTGACAACCGCTTCGGAAAAGAGGGGGACTACACGGCCGAGGCACGGATGGGCAGCGAGCATTTCCATACCCAGTACGAGCTCTTTTTCGTCCCGGGGCGGCTTGCTATCTCGGTGGAGGGAGAGGAGCGCCTTCTCACCTCGGGGGTGCTTTGCCTGCCACCCTTTACCCACCATGCGGTCCGCCTTCGCGAAAACGTCTTTACCCTGCGCATCACCGTAAAGGAGGGTGAGGCGGCGCCGCCCCCTCTTTTGCAAACGGTGGGGGTGCTCTTGCTCTCGGATTTCGCAGCCTCGCTCTTGCCCCGCCTTGCCCTTGCCAACCATAAGGCAAGCAAAGCAGCCGAAAGCGAGATCGATTCGTTGCTCTTTCTTCTCTTTCTCGATCTTTATGAAGAAAACGTGGCCCGCCCGGGCATGATCAAGACCGAGCAGATAGACGATTACTGTGCCATCATCGACCATTACGTGCACATCCGCTACGGTGAGCCGGTTACCCTCAAAACGCTTGCCGATGCCCTTCACCTCAGCACCAAGCAGACCTCACGCATTATAAGCAGCCGCTACCATACCACCCTCAACGCCCTTCTCAAGGAAAAACGCCTGGCTGTGGCGGCAGAGCTCCTCCGATCCGGCGAGCTTTCGGTGGGAGAGATCGCAAGGCGGGTGTTCGGCCACTCGGAGAGCTATTTCTTCCACCTCTTCCGTGAGAAGTACGGCATCTCGCCCCTTGCCTTCCGCAAGGCGGCGCGCAAGGAAACCGATGCATGAATCGGCCTTGGCGGTGCAAAAAGGGCGCCGCCAAGGGGCGAAAAGCCGTCCCCCTACCGCAAAGAACGTCATTTTTTTAAAAAAGTTCGGAAAAGGGCTTGACAAGGGCGGGATAAGCGAGTATAATAGGTAAGCAACGCCACATGGGCCATTAGCTCAGTTGGTTAGAGCTACCGGCTCATAACCGGTTGGTCCAAGGTTCGAGCCCTTGATGGCCCACCAAAACTTCATACGGGGGTATAGCTCAGTTGGGAGAGCGCTTGAATGGCATTCAAGAGGCCAGCGGTTCGAGCCCGCTTATCTCCACCAAAAAAACCTCATCCGAGCAGGGTGAGGTTTTTTCTTTATCCAAGTCGCAGACTTGGCATGGAACCAACGCCAGAGGCGTTGCATGGCATTGCGGCTCTGCCGTGCATGGCATGCTCTCTGTGAGCAACGCCCCTTGCGTGGCGCCACTTCGTTAAGAATTTTTCTTCGGAAAATTGCTCACAGAGCAATCGGCGCGCGGCACACTTGTGCAAGCACAGATTCGCCGTGCTTGATTATCAGCCCTTCGGGCTGTATCTCATCACGCTTTAGCGTGTAT